>DPLL01000383.1 GCA_003542015.1 Microcoleaceae cyanobacterium UBA9251
TTGAAGCTTTTAGCCATGAGTCACCCACTATTTTCAACCAATTTAACGAAACGCGGACTCCCGTTCGACCTTTTTACAGGCTGGTCAGTTTTGACAAAACTGTGGTTGACAAACCAGATAATTAAGCCTTTTTTAGGCATTGGTGTAATCATACTGCCCACAATGTTAATCAGTCAAGTTAAGTATGACTAAGTTTAGTAAATTTTTGGGCAATTTAGTCCATCTCTGAAAACGAGCTATTCCGACTGACGTTCCAGAATAGCCTCCATCGTGCTGGTCAAGTAATGACCAGACATAATCCCGCTAGAGTAGTAGTAGCGGTTGTCGTCTACGCGGTGGAGGGTATCAAAACCAGTCCGGCGCAGGCGTTCGTCTCCCAGTACCCAGTAACGCTGCACGATCGACTGGGGAGCGATCCAACCTTCGCCCTCGACGCGGCCCAGTTCGCTGTGCTGGAGCACAAAAGTATACTGCCGTTCATCGCTGTTGAGGTGTCCTCGGTACTGCAAAATAATCTCTTCGCGATCGCCTCCAGGAAACACGAGCTTCGTCACCATACCGAACCAATCTGTTCGGTTCCAGCTCACTAAAGTTTTGCCTTTTACCGTAATTGGCACGCCATTGCGCTCAATCCAACTTCCTTCGAGCGTCCATTGGCCTGATTCCATTAAAAACGTGTGAGCCACAGTGCTATTCCTATGCTTTTCCTGCTGGCTAAAATGCTGGTGCAACAACGCACAGCCGTTGTCCCTCAAACTCTATGGTATCACGCCCAACCGTGCCAACAAGAGTTAATTTCCCCTAAAAGTACAGGAGCGATCGCACCAGTAACTTGAGGCAGATTTCCGGGAATGCCCCGAACTCGCCATGCGGCTAAAACCGCAAAAGCGATCGCCTCTTTAAAATCTACACTCAAGCCCGCCTCGGAGGTAGTCAACACTTGCACTGGATGCAATTGAGCTTGTAATCGGCGTTTTAAGTAGAGATTGTGGCTACCGCCCCCGCATAGCAAAACTCGATCGGGCATCTGCGGTAAAAAAGTTTGGTAACTGTGAGCGATCGAGGCGACTGTCAATTCTGTCAGAGTAGCCAGCACATCAGCAGGACTGAGGTTGTAAGCCTGAGCCTCGACCAAACAACGGTTAAAATAGTCTACACCAAACAACTCTCGCCCTGTAGATTTTGGCGGTTTTTGGAGGAAGAAATCTTGCTGGAGCCAAGATTCCACTAAAGCTTGACAAGGAGTCCCAAGGGCAGCCCAAGCTCCATTTTCGTCGCAAGTTTTAGTTCCACCAGAGAAGTGCTCCACTGCCAAATCTAACAGGGAATTTCCCGGCCCTGTATCCCAGCCCAAGATGCCATCCCCAAGACGGGAAACCTCTGATTTGTGGGTCTTTTCCCCTGTTTCGGTGGAAGGCAGATAGGTTACATTGCCAATTCCGCCCAAATTTTGGATGCAGAGATTGCGGTGGGGTTCTGCCAGCAAGTAAGCATCAACTATGGGTACTAAAGGTGCTCCTTGACCCCCTGCTGCAATGTCGGCCGATCGAAAGTTGCTCACAGTAGTAATGCCCGTCAATGCCGCAATTAGAGCGCCCCGCCCTAGTTGCAAGCTGTAGCCCATTTCACAAGTGGCGATCGGTCCTGCATCAAAGCTTTTCCTTTCCGTATTCCCAGCCGGTCGGTGGTAGACAGTTTGACCGTGGGAGCCGATTAATTCTGCTTTACCATATTCTGCTTGAATTGTCAAGGCTGCGGTGGCAAATTCTTGGGCGATCGCGTCATCTAATTCTGCTAGTTCTGCCATTGACAAAGCAGACCCGCTGCAAACTGAGAGAATTTGCGATCGCATTTGGTCAGGATAAGGAAAAGTGCGACCACCGACTAATTGCACTTGCAAGTCTGTTTGGGAACCGCACACATCTACTAAAGCAGCATCTATGCCATCCACCGAAGTGCCGCTGATCAAACCAATAATGCGAGTCATTCGATTGGAGATTGGAGATTGGAGATTGGAGATTGGAGATTGCGAGTCGGATGGGTTGATTTTAGGTCGATCGTCACAATCACCACAGTAATATTGTCACGGCCGCCCTTCTCCTTAGCTGCTTCAATCAAAGCAGTTGCAGCCCCTTCGCAGGCGCGAATAGACTTCAGAGGCCCAGCAATCAAAGGATCGGAAAGTTCCTCAGTCAAGCCGTCGCTACAGAGCAGCAAGCGATCGCCAGGCTTTACGTCCACCGGGAGAATATCTATCTCACGCAAATCCTCCCGGCCCAAACACTGCGACAAAACGTGACGCCAAGGATGATTGCGAGCCTGTTCGGGAGTCAGAGCCTTTCTTTGTACAGCCTGAGCCACCCAAGTCTGGTCTTCAGTAATCTGTTCCAAGTAAGAGCCATGCAGTCGGTACAAGCGAGAGTCACCGACATTAGCACAGTAAGGCCGCCCCTCATCCCTAAACACTACGACCACAGCAGTAGTCCCCATATCAGACCGTTCGGGATGGTTGAGCTGATCCGTCAAAATTGCTTCATTGGCGATTAAAAAAGCTTTTTCCAACAAAAGCGGAGAATCCTCTGGGCCTTCCCAATGTTCCAGCAGATAAGATTGAATCGCCTCAGTAGCAATCCGGCTGGCTTCTTGACCTCCTGCGTGTCCTCCCATCCCGTCAGCAACTATAAAAAATCGCCCATCCGAGTCGATGTAGTACGAATCCTGATTTACGGAACGAACTAACCCTGTGTCTGTCTTACCTGCGAAAGAGCGTTTCATAGATTGCTGGTTGGACTCATGGATCTTCCAAGGTAGATACAACTCGCGCAACTTTTATGCCGACAACTCTGACTTTCAAGGGGATTTAAAATTGCTTCTCCTCCCCAGAGCCGATCGCGAGTTGCGCGAAAAATTGCACTTCTTTAACCTTTAATTGTAGATCGTTTTGATGCTACTACTCTCTTAAAATTTGGGTTGACAGTTGCGGCCGTCAACATCTGGCTGCTTCAATTTGCTTACGACATTCTATCCAGGCGATCGATCCGCTTAAGCAAGCGCAGCAGAACAAAGCCAGTACCCGCAGCTAGCAAAGCCACCACAACCGCCGGCCATACTTGATTGCTGACAAACAAAATTGTCGCCGACAAAGTAAAAGCACTCATCATTAAAGTATAATTTGTGCCCATTTGAACGCTGCTAATGCGCCGCAGCAAACGTTCTGTTTCGGCGGAACGGACGCGAATCCGCAAATCTCCCTGCTCTAGTTTGTCAATAGTCTCCTCAATCCGGCGAGGTAAACCCAAAGCAGTTGAACTGACTTGGGCCGCCTGACGGCCGAGTTCATTAAAAATACTGCTAGTTGTATCAGGGCCATTTCCATTAGTCATAAGCTGCATGGCAAAAGGTTGTGCCACCTCCATAAAGTTGAACTGCGGATCTAAACCCCGGCCGACTCCTTCAATGGTCGAAAAAGCTCGCATCACAAAAGTAAAGGTAGCTGGGAAGCGAAAGGGTTGGTTGTAGGCAATATCGTAAAGGTCGTCGGTAATGGCGCTGACCGATTGATTTTCAAAAGGCTTGTCCATGAAGTTATCCAGCATATACTGGATCGATCGCCGCACCGGACTCATATCACCCGTAGGCACTAAAGCCCCCAGATTAATCAAAGAATCCATAATCCGCTGTCCGTCTTTGGCAGCAATGCCGTAGAGCGTCTCCATCAGTCCTTCGCGGACGTTCGACTGAATTTGCCCCATCATGCCGAAATCGTAGAAAATCAGACCTCCGTCAGCACTAACAGCGATATTACCTGGGTGGGGGTCAGCATGGAAAAAGCCGTCGTTGAGTAACTGCTGCAAATAAGCTTCTGCTCCCTTTTGGGCGATCGACTTGCGATCGATGCCAGCAGCATCCAAAGCCTCATAGTGGCTAATTTTAATCCCCGGCAGGTACTCCAAAGTCAGCACCCTGGGAGCGGCGTACCGCCAATAAACCCGCGGCACCTGCACCCAGTCGCAGTTGCGAAAATTGCGACGAAAAGTATCGGCATTCTTGCCTTCATTGATATAATCAATTTCCAGCCAGAGAATGCGGCAGCATTCCTCATAAATCCCCATCCAATCTCGGCCGCGGCCCCACTTGGGATGGTTTTGAAAGTAGCGAGCAATACCCTTGAGAATTTGCAAATCTATCTCAAACAGCTTCCGAAGTCCAGGGCGCTGCACCTTAACCACCACTTCCGGGCCAGAGTGCAGTTGAGCCTTGTGTACCTGGCCCAAACTGGCCGCAGCCAGAGGCACCGGGTCAAAACTCTGGTAGAGTTCGTGCACAGTCTTGCCCAAATCCTGCTCAACAATTACCTCTAATTGCTCGTAGCTGAAAGCAGGCACCCTATCTTGGAGCTTAGAAAGTTCCTCGACATACTCTGTGGGGAACAAATCGGCGCGAGTCGAGAATAACTGACCAACTTTAATGAAAGTGGGGCCCAAATCCAGGAGAGTTTCTCGCACCCAGATAGCCTGAAAGCGCCGTCTAGCAACTTTCTTTTCTTCAGTAACGCCTTTCCAGTAGCTCCAATCTTTGCTGTCGAGCCACAGGGAAGCCAGCCAGAGCAATACGAAGGCCCAAATGTCGAAGAAGCGTCGCCGACGAGAGTATTTTTCGCGGTTCCAGCGATAAGCTTTACTTTTGTAGGATTTGCCAGGGGTTTTTGGCAAAACGGCATCGCCAATAAGCTTGGCGGATCGCTGGGAATTAACAGAGTCATCAAGGAGAGCAGACACTTGGGTTCCTAAATTGCTGATTTTATGTCGTGGCTTTGATGGGAAGTAAGAGCGCAGCGTTTTGCGCTCTTGCAGTAAGTCAGTTGTTGGGGGTGAGATGGGGCGCTAGGGCAAACTGCTGCGGTAGCGCTGCAATTCTGACCTCACCAGGGCAACTTCGGCGCGCAGCTCATCAATTGTTGCTTGTAAGTCGGCGGGCTGGGTATCTTGAATGGTGGTGGTGGTGGTGGTGGTGGTTGCAGTGCCGGTGCGGTGCTGCATCGCTGAGTCCGCTTCTCGATTGGCTCGTTCCACGACTCGATCGGTGAACTGCCGCAGTCGCTGTCTTTGTTCGGCGTCAAATTTGCCGAGTTCTGAGAGGGCGTTGGTTGCGGCGCTTTCTAATTGCTCGTATAGTGCTTCTGCAAGTGCTCTGCCTACAAAAAACGCATGAACTGGGGGTTTACTCATAAAAAAGCTCGGTAAGTGCAAAACTCAGAGTCTTTAGACCTGAGAGGGAAACTCTAAGGGGGACTTTAGTCCCCGTCAATCCCCTTTCGGGGTTGGAGAGGTATGGTTGCCTCTCCGGTGAGGTATGGTTGCCTCAATCTCCCTTTCGGGGTAATGCGGTGCACGCTCGCGTAGTCGAATGTGTTCGCTTCGACCTGGTTATAAAGGCTTGTTAAGCTTGCAGCACTAACGAGAGTGACTTTAAGTTTGTTTAACTGCAAACGATAGAGCGGAAAACTAGCGTCGCATTCGCCGGTATCGTGACCTAAATAACGTCTCCTCGCGATCGAGGGGTCTGGTCAGAACAGCTTGCAATTTCTTACAAGCTCAGTGGCGTTGACTCCCTGAGTTCCTGACAAAAAATCTCTGTGTGCTTCCGTAACGAATTATAACTTACTTACCCCTGATGGTGCTTTTCTCAAAGAAAGAGAGTTGGGGGACGATAGCGCGATCGCCCGCTGAGGGGCCCAAACCAATCACCTGTTTGAGAGATGCGGTCAAAGGCGGGCGATCGGATGCTGTGGCCGGGCGACGATCGCTTTGGGATGCGATCGCTGGGATGTTGCTAATGTCTCCATCGACCTTAGTAAAGTAGCCTATAGATTTAATCAGCTCAAATAGACCGCCCCAAAACTATCGAGGGTTTCACAAATTCATGAGCAATTCAAATTCGGAACAGTAATACAAGTTTTTTTGCCTGAGTCTGAAAAATGTGAAATAATTATCTACTGTCTACTTTTTTCTAACCCTCAACCTCCCATGAACATCCGCATCGGCAACGGCTACGACATTCACTGCTTGGTTCCCGATCGCCCCCTCATCCTGGGCGGCGTGAACATTCCCCACGAATTAGGATTATTGGGACACAGCGACGCAGACGTGCTGACTCACGCTATCATGGACGCAATGCTCGGAGCATTAAGTTTAGGAGATATCGGCCATTATTTCCCACCAACTGACCCCAAATGGAAAGGTGCTGATAGTTTAGTTTTGCTAGAACAAGTCAACCAGTTGATATTAGATAAAGGCTGGGAAATAGGCAATATTGATTCAGTGATAGTGGCGGAACGCCCGAAGCTGAAACCGCATATTGCTCAAATGCGCGATCGCCTCTCGGAAGTCCTCAAAGTAAACCCAGACCAAATCGGTGTCAAAGCCACCACCAACGAAAAATTAGGCCCCGTCGGGAGAGAAGAAGGAATCGCGGCTTACGCTGTAGTTTTGTTAGTGCTAAAATAGTTGTCAGGTTCTGACAATTTTCAGCTAATTTAGGATTTGAATCTATGCTCGCCGAAAACTTGGAAATCGAAACACCGATCGATGTTGATATTATCGCCTTAGATAAAGACGATCGGGTAGTCGTGCTCATTGAGGTCAAAATTATTCAAGCTCAAGAAACAGCAGCAAAGCAGAGGATTGCTGATTACATGATATCTTGGATGAAAGCTGTGTTAGCGAAGATATCCGAGCAACGCACCATAATTCCCTATGCTATGTTTGTTGATACCGAACAAATTCTGATTTTCAAATGGGACGGAGTAAACTTATCTGAACCTGTTTGTTCTCTAAACACTGTTGAGATTCTTCGTTATTATGAGCCTGAATTTGGCAAAAAATGGATGTCTGAGGGTTACTTAGAGGGTCTAACCGAATCATGGCTGCGAGACTTAGCATATAACTGGAAATCGGAAATACCACCAGCATCAGAACAGATAGCAATCATTGGCTTGTTACAAAGGCTGACTGGTGGAACAACAAAAGCAGGAGTGCAACTTGGTCATTTTGTATATAGAGACAAACTTTTTGATGAGTATTGCCACAGGGCGTGACCCTCAAGCTAGTACGTTGCTGATGCAAACGCCAGCATCTGTACAGTTGACAATACCCAGTATTTGCTACATGGAATCTTTCTCTGCTTTAGAGGATGAAGTGAAGCGAAATAATTATTTCAAACAACAAATTGACAATCAAATCAGCGAGGCTAATCGAGATTTTACCTCACACCACGCCCGATCTCTATCTTTCAACTTAGGTCAGTCTAGAAACGACCATGAAAGACGACTCCAGGATATAAAATTGCGTCTGCACGAATCTATTGAGCAGTTGTCTCAAAATGGTGAGATGATTGCCTTGACAACTAATATTATTCAAGAAAGCTTGAACAATATGATCATTGCCAAAGATCCAACCGATAATTTGATTCTACACTGTATCCTGAGTCATGCCCGCTTGCACCCCACAGAAACCAAAGTGTTTCTAAGCGGCAATATCAAAGAATTTCGCCAACTTCCTGAAGTTCAAGATGCTTTACAGCAGGCTGGAGTGGAAAAGTATTTTTCGCGTACTGAAGACTTTCTCGGTTGGCTACAATCTCATTCCTAGTTGCACGAAAATGGTATAGTAAAAAAATATGAAAATTTTTATGATGTTACATTCAAAACTGCGATCGCTCGTGATTGTACTGGCGGCAATTCTCACCATAACTCTATCTGCGTGCACTCCGGCGCGATCGCAATTAGCAAACAGACTCATAGTTCCCACCCCCAGCGGCCCAGCCACCTTCAACTACCCTCTAAATCAATCAGCCTATAGCGTTTTTGGCTATCTCAATGAAGGACTGATCAATGAAAACGGTTTAACATCAGAACTAGAACCCGGTTTAGCAGAGTCTTGGAAAGTCTCCAAAGATGGCAAAAAGATTGTCTTCACCCTGCGAGAAGGATTGAAATGGTCTGATGGCGAACCGATGACTACTGATGACATTATCTTCAGCTATGAAAAGATTTATTTCAATGATAAAATACCCAGTGGTTTAAAAGACACTCTGAGAGTTGGGATGAGTCGCCAATTCCCAAAACTCAAAAAAATTGACAGCCGCCGAGTTGAATTTTCCGTTGCAGAACCCTTTGCTCCATTTATTAGATATGCTGGGGGAATACCGATTTTACCAGCTCATATTCTACAGGAATCTGTAGACAATACAGATAGTGAAGGCAAGCCGAAGTTCCTGACTACTTGGGGCACAGATACTGACCCTCAAAAAATTGTCGGTAATGGTCAATATCGAATGTTAAGCTATACTCCTAATCAGCGAGTTGTGTTAGAAAGAAATCCCTATTTTTGGCGCAAAGATACTCAGGGAAATGTTCAGCCTTACATCCAGCAAATAGTCTGGCAAATTATCGAAAATAGTGATACTCAACTGCTGAATTTTCGATCGGGTGATTTGGATAGTCTGGACGTCCAGCCGGAAGTGTTTCCGCTGCTGAAACGAGAGGAAAAACGCGGTAAATATACGGTGTTTAACGGCGGCCCGGACACTGGAAGTATATTTATGTGTTTCAATCTGAATCAGGGGCGTAATGCTCAAAATCAGCCCTTTGTAGACCCGATTAAGTCTCGCTGGTTCGCGACTAAGGAATTTCGGCAGGCGATCGCCTATGGCATTAATCGCGACGCCATGACTAACAATATTTATCGCGGACTTGGCGCGCCGCTGCATTCCCCAATTCCAGCCCAAAGTCCATTCTACTTGTCTCCAAAAGCAGGATTAAAAACTTACAATTATGACCAGCAAAAAGCGAAACATTTACTTTTAAGTGCTGGTTTCAAGTATAATGCTGAAGGGGAATTACTGGATAAGGATGGTAACAAAGTGCGATTTACTTTGTTAATGGCTGCGGGAAAAAAAGTTCGGGAACAAATGGGAACGCAAATTAAGCAAGATTTGGGCAAACTGGGGATGCAAATTGATACGCAATTTCTGAGTTTTAACACCTATGTGGAAAAGCTGCGTTTGACTAAAAATTGGGATACTTACCTCGGTGGTTTTACGGGAGGTCTTGAACCGCACAGCGGCTACAATATTTGGTCGGTTAACGGTACATTACACAGTTTTAACCAGGGCCCACAGGCTGGAGAACCGCCGATTAAGGGTTGGAAAGTGGCTGACTGGGAACAAAAAATTGATGACCTTTACGTGAAAGCTTCCCAGGAACTAAACGAGGCGAAGCGCAAGGAACTTTATGCAGAAACCCAGCGGATTATAGCAGAACAAGTGCCGTTTATCTATATGGTGAATCCCTTGACTTTTGAGGCGGTGCGCGATCGCATTTCCGGGATTAAGTTCAGCGCCCTAGGCGGTGCTTTCTGGAACTTATACGAGTTGAAAATTACTGAATAGTCATTAGTCATTAGTCATTAGTTATTAGTCATTAGTCATTAGTTATTAGTCATTAGTTATTAGTCATTAGTCATTAGTTATTAGTCATTAGT
>DPLL01000379.1 GCA_003542015.1 Microcoleaceae cyanobacterium UBA9251
CCCTTCGACTTCGCTCAGGGGCCGCGGTTCCCGATGCCCAATTCCCAATTCCCAATTCTTTAGTTTTGTTAGATGAAGTGGGAGCGGGGACAGACCCCTCGGAGGGAAGTGCACTGGCGATCGCCCTTTTGCAATACCTCGCGGAACATTCCCTGCTAACAGTCGCAACTACCCACTTTGGCGAACTCAAAGCTCTCAAATATCAAGACGATCGCTTTGAAAATGCTTCAGTGGAATTTGATGATAGTTCTATGCAGCCCACCTACCGATTGCTGTGGGGAATTCCCGGACGTTCCAATGCTCTCACGATTGCTAAAAGACTCGGTTTGCTAGCAGAAATAGTCGAATCAGCTCAAACCTATGTCGGGGGTGCTTCTGCCGATGTTAATCAAGTGATTGCTGGACTCGAAGCTCAGCGGCGGAAACAGGAAACTAAGGCCAGGGAAGCTGCTCAACTGCTGCAACAAACAGAACTGCTTCACCGAGAAGTTTCTCAAAAAGCGAGTGCTTTGCAAGAACGGGAGCGAGACCTAAAAATAGCTCAGGAAGTGGCAGTAAATGAGGCGATAACAGGGGCAAAATCCGAAATTGCTCAAATCATTCGTCGCTTGCAGTCTGGCGACCAAACGGCTCAAAATGCCCAACAAGCCACGGCAACTTTGAATCAAATTGCCGAGAAAAACTTGCCCTCGCGGCAACAACCGGTCAAACCCAAACCGGGTTTTCTGCCAAAAGTGGGCGATCGCATCCGCATTCCCAGCTTGGGCCAAACGGCTGAAGTCCTGAGTGGGCCAGACGCCAATGAAGATTTGACCGTGCGGTTTGGGATGATGAAAATGACAGTCAAACTGGCAGAAATAGAATCTCTTGATGGTCAAAAACCGGAAACTAAAGCGCAATTAGCGAAGGCGGCGGCGCAAGCAATCACGGCGGCGAAAGCTAAACAAGCTCCCTCTGAACCGCCAAAATCTGCTCCCGAAATTGCAATTCGCACTGCCAACAATACGATCGACTTGCGGGGTGCGAGAGTCTCAGATGCTGAGATTGAAGTAGACAGAGCTCTGAGCAAAGCTGTTGAATATGGCGTGCTGTGGATAATTCACGGGAAAGGCACGGGACAGTTGCGGCGGGGTATTCACGAATTTCTGGCATCTCATCCGCAGGTTTCTCGCTTTGAGTTGGCTAGTCAAAAGGAAGGAGGTGGAGGTGTGACGATCGCATTTTTGAAGTAGTCAGGATTTACACATTTCCGGTTGATTCGTAATTGTATAGTTGTATGCAGCAAAACAAGTCGCAAGGAACATATGATTTAGACTGTCTATAGCGAATATAAATGAGTTGTGAAACAAAAGTTTTAAACGAACCGCGAAGACGCAAAGAACGCGAAGTTCGGAAAGAGAAGAGAGTTTCACGACTCATTTAGATTCACTATATACTGCAAATGTGGCATAATTAAAAGTTGAGTTCCCACTTTAGTAACTGCCTGACTAATGAAAAAAGCTCCCTCAAATGAAGTTTTGGTTGGTGACTGTCGTGAAGTGATGAAGACATTGCCAGAAAATTATGTTTCTGCGTGTATCACTGACCCACCTTATAATTATGAATTTATTGGTCATAAATGGGATGATTCAGAAATTCAAAGACGTATTGAAAGAGTCAATGGCAAGGGAAGTAAAACCCTTGTTAAAAACATTCCCTATGGCAGTGGTTTAGCTGGTGGAGTCAGAAACGAAAAATGGTATCAAAGGAATCGTAACAACATTCTGGATTATGAGAAGTGGTGCTTTGATTGGGGTGAGCAGCTTTTTCGGATCTGCAAACCGGGTGCGACAGTTTTAGTTTTCAACAGCACGCGAACCGTTGCTCACGTACAAGTAGCCCTTGAAAATGCTGGATTCTATGCGAGAGATATGCTTGTTTATAAAAGATCGAGTGGTATCCCGAAAGGTGTCAATATCAAACAACAGTTTGAAAAGAAAGGATATGAAAATCCCGAAAAATGGGATGGTTGGCACAGTTGTCTGAGGAACGAATGGGAAGCAATCTGCGTACTTCAAAAACCACTGGTCAATAATTACTTGGAAACTCTACAGGAGTATGGTACTGGTCTATTTTATACTAAAGATCGGTTTGGTGGTTTTCAGTCCAATATTTTAGAAGGTATACAGCGTGAAAAAACCGACGATTTTAACGTCCATTGTACAGTTAAACCGATCGCTCTCATGAGACAACTGGTCGAAATATTTGTACCGCGTTTGGAAAATTCTATTCTAATCGATCCTTTCGCAGGATCGGGAACTACATTAGTGGCGGCGCAAGAATTTGGGATTAGGTATGTTGGCATTGAAATAGTACCTGAATACATAGAGATTATCAACAAGCGTCTTGATAGTTTCAGCGGTATACAGGGAATTCTCCCACTCTTTCAGTAAGAAATGCCTTTAAATCAAACCCGCTTATTGTTTGTATGAACTCAAAGGAAGCATCGCCAGTGTAAACTTTCCAAGTGCCTACTTGGCACGCTGTAATAGCTGCGGGCAAATTATCTTGTCTAAGTATTAAAATAACTGGCTCGTAATTATAAGTACGAAGTAGTGGGCCATAGGATTTGAATTTTTTCAGTGTTCCAGAATCTCCTGAGCCAATACGATATTTTGTATCGATCGCGTACCCATCAACAATCAGATCGCACGGCTCATCGCTTCCCACTTTAAATGCTGGCTGAAAACTACTGCAATATGCTTTGCACGTTTCCGTAACTAACAATTGCCAACACATTCCTAACTCTTCCAATATTGCCTATTTTCTTTTTTTATTATGGGAGAGATACCAAACACATCCATTAAAATATCGTGTTCTTCATTCTCTTCTCCATAAACTTTATCGGTAAATGAATTTTGGTATCTTGCTAAAATTTGCTCTAGTTTTCTTTCAGTCATCATCAGTTACCAGTTCAGCTAAACTAACGGATAATGCCTTGGCTATTTTGCTTGCATTCAGCAGCGTTATATTTCTTTCTCCTCGTTCAACTGAGCCAATATAAGTACGATGTAATTCAGATAGTTCTGCAAGCTGATCTTGGGAAAGATTTCTGAGCTTTCTGAAATGTCTAACTTTTTTACCAAATTGCTCCGTAATATCCATAGATTGCGCCAGATTAAGCAAAGACAACTATAATCTGACAGACTATAAGTAGCGACAGACTATGAGCAGCATTCGAGACAGCGAGGATCTTTTTTGATTTCGGTCACGTTGTGGCGTAGGATGGTTGGGGGGAATTTTTGGTTATG
>DPLL01000380.1:0-2875 GCA_003542015.1 Microcoleaceae cyanobacterium UBA9251
CGTTTGATCGATTTGGAGTGCTTTTTGCTGTCGGGTTTGAAAGCGCACGGAACTGTGGCACCGGAAATCGCTTTTATGATTGGGGAACGATCGCGCTCAGTGATCGAATATCCTGTCGGTGGCAGTGGTGCGATCGTCGATGCTTTAGTCAGAGGTTTGCAGCGCTGGGGAGGAGTATTGCGGCTGGGAACTCCCGTAGAGCAAATTTTAGTGAAATCCGGCACAGCAACCGGTGTTCGCTTGCAAAATGGCGAAATTATCCACGCACCAATTGTGATCTCAAATGCGACTATCTGGGATACTTATACAAAGTTACTGCGGCCTGAAGATGTGCCGGAGGCCGATCGCAAAATAGCCTTATCTACCCCAGCAATAGACAGTTTCATGCACCTACATTTAGGAATTAAAGCCGAAGGAATCGAAGGTTTGACCGGCCACCACGTCGTCGTTCATGATAGCAACGTTGACATTACAGTACCCGGAAATACTTGCATGATTTCGATTCCTACAGTCTGGGATGCAAACCTCGCACCCCCCGGACATCACGCCATTCATGCTTATACTTTAGAACCCTATGCAGGTTGGGAATATGGCGAATTTTATCAAGAAAAAAAGAGATCGCGAGCGCAATCTCTTTTCCAAGCTTTAGAAAAAATTATACCAGATGTGCGATCGCGAATTGTCTTAGAGTCGATCGGTACACCGTTAACCCACGCTCGATTTTTGCGTCGCTATCAAGGTACTTACGGGCCTGCAATTGCGGCTGGTACTGGCACTTTTCCCGGCCCGAAAACAGCCATCAAAGGTTTGTATCGAGTGGGAGATAGCACCATGCCAGGAATTGGCATTCCCGCCGTCGCAGCATCGGGAATATTGTGTGCAAATACCCTCGTAAATCCCGATTTGACTGCCCAATTTTTATAAGTCGATCGCAATATTAGTCTGCATAGGCGGACTTCGACTCTGTAGCGACAGGTTTCAACCTGTCGGTATTGCTCACCCGCCAGCAGCAAAAGCGCCGATAATTGCGATCGACAAAGCCAAACCTGGCAACAGCAGCAATCCTAACATTAAAGCATCATGTCCGCCCATAACTTCACTTCCTCCTTATACTGATGTTTGATATTAGATCGTACTAATCCCCAGCCGGATGCCATCTTAACAATTAAAACCGACATACAGATTCAGGATTGACCGGGCAAATTTTATTAACTATGGGATTCCCGCGCAAATCTACTGTAGTTAACTTGTGCAAAGATTGCAAGAAACTAACATCAGAGATTTGATTCTTGTACAAGTCAAGCAAAAATAAGTTATTTAAAGCTTGCAGCGGGCTGCTATCGGAAATCGGATTGTTGAACAGATAAAGTTCAGTCAAATTAGTCAGCGATTTGAGCGGAGTGATGTCAGATATTTGATTATTGCCGAGATTGAGTTCAGTTAAATTAGTTAGTGATGCCAAAGCACTAACATCTGAGATTTGATTTTGGAATAAAACCAATTTAGTCAAGTTAGTTAGGGATTCCAGCGGACTAATGTCTGATATTTGATTTCCGAACAAAAACAGAGTTTTGAGATTTTTCAAGGAAGCTAGAGGAGTGATATCTGATATTTTATTGTTGTAAAGATAGAGAGTAGTGAGTTCAGTCAAATTTTCCAAATAAGTGAGATCGGAAATTGTATTGTTGTACAAAATCAGCCGAGTTAATTTCCTCAGTGATTTCAGGGGAATGACCTCAGAAATTTTGTTGTCAAACAAGACAAGTGTGGTAAGATTAGTCAAAGGTGCAAG
Organism: Microcoleaceae cyanobacterium UBA9251; assembly: GCA_003542015.1. GTDB lineage: Bacteria > Cyanobacteriota > Cyanobacteriia > Cyanobacteriales > Microcoleaceae > Microcoleus. Next base: position 1,793 of record DPLL01000380.1, read on the forward strand.
GGGACTAATATCTGATATTTGATTGGTATCTAGAACGAGTTGTGTCAGATTTTTCATAGAGGAAAGCGGGCTGATATCTGATATTTGATTAACATCCAAAACCAGAGTCTCCAGCTTAGTTAAAGATTCCAGAGGAGTGAGATCGGATATTTGATTGCTGGCGAGGATGAGAGTAGTAAGTTGAGTGAAAGATGAGAGGGGACTGATATCGGTAATTTGAGAAAGTCTGAGGTTGAGTTCTGTGGTGCTAGCAAGTAGTTTATTAGCTCGATCGCACTCAGCAGTCTCTGATATTTGCAACAGAATTTCTACAGTGTGTTTAGCATCGGCAGAAATATTTTCTTTGTGCAAACACCAATCGGGAAAATTATCATATTTTGTTGTCATAAGCTGTTATGAGTTGAGATTTCATATTTTATATTTTGGATGATATAGTCTGTGCGTCCGTCATAATTTTTAGATATTTTAGCAAAAATTGTGTAAACTAATCTTAATAGCTGAAAAATGTTCGATTAATTTGCAGGAGCCTACAGCCAACTATGACACCCGAACTAATTTTTACCGGAGCAAACTTGTTTGTTTTGCCATTCTGGGCAATAATGATTTTATTGCCAAATTGGGGAATCACCCGAAAAGTGATGAATTCTTTCATCCCCTTTGCAGTGCTAGCCACCCTGTACATCTATTTGTTTGTGCTCAGCATCACTCCAGAAAACGCGGCAGCTTTGTCAAATCCAAAACTAGCAGATATCGCCAAATTTCTTGGGGAAGAAACCGCAGCAGCTACGGGATGGATACATTTTTTAGTGATGGATTTGTTTGTCGGGCGTTGGATTTATTTAGAAGGACAACGCACCGGAGTTTGGACGATTCATTCTCTCGCACTCTGTCTATTTGCTGGCCCGATGGGATTGCTTTCTCACATTTTAACTGATTGGATAACTCAGAAATTTTTCCCTAGTTCTGAAAGCCTTTCAGAGGCGGGAAAGATGCCCAGCCCACAATAAAATTGATGTTCTTGTGGAACGGGCCGGAGAGCTCGTTCTTAACAATATCCAAATATAGCAACCGCCAAGGTGAAGA
>DPLL01000380.1:2927-23091 GCA_003542015.1 Microcoleaceae cyanobacterium UBA9251
CTTCTTCCTTCTTCCTTCAACATCCGGCTATACGTTGAAATGCGTAAGTCCTGTCTAATATAGATCCTAGCTAAACTCGCCCCTACAATCTTCGATCGCAGATTGGGATTTTTGCATTAAGAACTCACCATCGGCATCACCAACCGAGCCACAACTAAATTATTTTCCAAGATTTCCATAGAAAAATTTCCCCCCATTAAACGCATCGCTCGCTGACAATTCAATAAATTTTGAACCATCGGCTTATTCAGACTAGAAGGGACTAATATATCAGGCCCGGAACCGATATTGAATGCAGCAATTAACTGTCGATCGATCGTGCCACTATCAGTAATAGACAACTCCACCAAATCTGGCCCCAAAAGTTGATAGCGAATCTCAATCTTGCCCCCAACATCAGAGCGTCGGCAAGCCGCAGCCAGCAATTCGTACAGCACCAAATCCAACTTGATACTATCCCCGCGAACGCTCAAAACCTGACCAGCAGGCAGTGAAACACCAGTTTCTCGGTGCACTTCCAGCAAAATTTCTGACTTTTTAAGCAAGGTGGCCGTTCGATCGAGCCCTCGCTTCAGCCAAGCACTCACAGACACCGCATCCAGTCCCCATTGCAGCCGCCACTGTTCCTGTCTCAGCACCAAATGAGTTGACCCCAAAGTATTGCCAATTTGCCGCAAAACCTGCTGGTAGCGCAAAGTTTTCAGAGTATCTTTCTGTTCCCCGGCTGAGTGCAAAATAGATTGACTCAACTCCCCCAACTCCTTTACTCCTGCTCCCAAAGTTCGGTAAAATTCCTCGAAACGGCGCTGCTTGTACCAGTTGAGCAACTCCAGATGCGATCGCTGCGACTCCAGCACAGATTGCACCGCCAAATACCTGCGCCACCAAGCCAACTGATCCGCCATCCCGCCCAGCAAATTCACCGACAACTCCGACCAGCAGCGCCCCGCAGCATCCGCAGCGACTACAATTCCCACAGGAGCGTGTTCTGGGGCAGTCCGCAGCGCCACCGTCAGAATCTCGCCAATCCCCGGACTGCGAAGCCACCGCTTAGTCGCCAGTGGCAGTTCGCTCATGCTTTGTTGCAGCACACCCCTAGTAGCCAGGGTTTGTTGAATCAAAACATCTGTTTGGACAGGAATCGCGGCAAGAGGATTGAGCGCAAAGACGGGATTGGCTGCTACCGCCGCGGCAAGAGAAGCGAACTGTTGCCCCGGATTCCAAGTAATTACCGCAACTAAAGGACAGGAAACCGTCTGGGCAACGTGTTGAGCAAAGTTACGCTCTAGCTTGTGCAGCGGCAAGTCTGGGAAAATCTGCGGTGAGGTGGCAGATATCTGTTGCCCAGACAGCCCTTCGGGTGACTGCTGCAACACAGCAAAGCCTGACTTGATCGCTTTGTAAAATTCTTCGTACTTGTTGATTTCTGAAGCCTGCTGCCACTGGTGCAGGATTAGTCCTAGCTGTTGGCTAACTACCCGAACTAATTCTCGTTCCGATCGACTCCAACTGCGAGTAGCACTGTGCCCGACAACCAGCAAACCCTCGATCGATTTGGGATTGGAGTTTACTCTCTCTTCCTTGTTCCCTGTTGCTTCTGCCTTCAGCCCCCGAGTGCTCAACGCTAAGAGCGAGCGGATTCCCGCTTCTGTGAGCGCTTCCCGCCAAGCTGTGAGGCGCCTATCTTCCTCCCAATTTTCAATGGCCAGAGCTTCCCCTGGGGCTTCCAGCAGTCGCAAATCGGCCACATCGAGAGCTTTGAGCGGCGACGGCACTGCCCTGCGATTGCGAGGTTGATTTTGGCAGACAATTTCAAACCGATCCTGTTCTTCGTTGTAGAGCAGCAGCAGAAAATATTCGCAGTTTAGCCGATCGCACAGTTGCGAGGCAGTATTTTTGAGAGTCACTTCCCAGTCAGCATCGTTGTAGATAGCACGAGCGATGCCGGCGGTTAAATCGCGATCGATCTCAGTTTTCTGAATCCGCGCTTCCAGATTCGACAACGGAGCCGTCAGAGCCACTAATTGCGCCACTCCGCGCAGGTAATTTTTTTCATGCTCTTGCCAAATTCGCGGTTCGCTGGCTTCAACTGCCAAAAATCCCAACAATTCGCCTTCTAAAACAATAGGTGCCGCCAGCAGAGAACGAGCCCGGATTTGCTGCATCAGCCGCCCCGTCAGTTCAGTTTTCAGAGAACTGTGAGACTCTCCAATCCAAACCATTTGTTCCTTTGCCAAAGCCTGATAGAATTCGCCCAAGTCTTGCACAGTGATCCCAGAAGCCGGTCGGCTGGGCCCGCCCAAACTCGGAGCAACTTGGCGGTTGCTAACTCGGCGCCAAAAATAGCGTCGCTCTCGCTCAAACCAGTAAACATTGGTACGTGTCGGCTCGATAAATTCATGGGCCCCTTCGACTACCGCTTCCAAATATTGATCGAGCGATCGTAGTTCGCGCAACTGCGAAATCAGTGCGATCAACGACAAGTCTGGGTGTTTGGCAAGAGTTCGCTGCCAGTCTTTTTCGATTTGATAAAGAGCAGTTGCCAGCGCTCCAAATATGATGCCCAGTTGCGTTTTTTCCCTCGCAGTCGGCGACGCTCCCCACTCCGCTACGCCCAGCAAAACTACGCCATAGCAGCGGTCTTTGTAGCGGAGCGGAAACAAAGTTGTACCTTGAATGTTGAAAGTTTGAGCCCAGGAGCGCCATTCTCCGGCTCGGTTTTCCTCGCGCAAATCTGGGACTCCCACCGATCGGAGTTCAATTACCACTTGTTCTAGCAAATCCCCCGGACTCAGGGCAAACCGCTGTTTGAGGAAGCTGATGTCGCCATTGGGAGTCATGCCACCTTTGCCGAACAATCGATGGGCTTGGCGATCGTACAATCCGATCCAAATTAATCGCCAGTCGAATTCCCCTTGCAAGTAACTGAGTGTTGTCTCCAACAACACCTCAACATTCTCGTCTTCTCGGAGAGTCTGGAGAACGCGCTCCAACGCCACGATTTGTTCGTCTAAATCCTTCGATCTTTCCTGCTGGCTCATTTCCAAACTTCCTCACAACGCTGTCGCCTGAAAAATTAAAAAACTCAAAAAACCATAAAATCTGGAACAGAATCAACTATAATCTAGTCAGAGTTATCAGAATGAATTAAGTCTTTAAACTCACGCACTCACGCACTCAAAACTTGCCACTCCCCCTTCCCCTTCCTCTTGCTCTTACCCCAACCCATTCCTCAAAACAAAACAAGCCCTTGGATATTTATCAATTAGGATTGCGGCCACTATTATTCTCTGTATTAAAAGCCGATGCCGAGTGGAGCCACAACAGCGTCCTCCAAATTCTCGAAATAGTCGATCGAACCCACTCAAACCCCGCAGCCAGCCACATACTCTCCCGACTCCAGCAATCTTTCGGGTTGCAAGATTCTCGGCTCGAACAATCTCTCTGGGGAGTGAATTTTAAAAATCCCGTCGGTTTGGGCGCAGGATTTGATAAAAACGGCGTAGCTACTGGCATTTGGGAAAATTTTGGCTTTGGCTTTGCTGAACTTGGCACTGTGACTTGGCAACCACAGCCGGGAAACCCTCATCCTCGCTTGTTTCGCTTGCCTGCTGACGGTGCTGTCCTCAATCGCATGGGATTTAACAATCAAGGAGCCGCGGCAATGGCAGCCCGGTTTGACAACGCACGGCAGAAGGCCAACGCCTCCAAGTCACAGAGCATTGGTGACCAGTCACAATTAGATGCCGGATGCCCCATGTCTCAGTCTACATACCCCTTGGGCATTAATCTCGGTAAATCTAAGGTAACACCGCTTTCGCAAGCATCGGTAGATTATTTGGAGAGTTTTAAGCTCCTCAAAGACTGCGGCGACTATTTTGTAGTCAACGTTTCTTCTCCGAATACGCCTGGATTGCGATCGCTCCAAGATGCCGCTCAACTCAGCACAATTTTGTCAGTTTTGCAACAAGAAAATCAGGGAATTAAACCAATTTTAGTCAAGATTGCCCCGGATTTGGAATGGGAGGCGATCGCATCTATCCTCGACTTAGCAAAAACTTACCAGCTAGCAGGAATTATCGCCACAAATACCACAATCCGCCGCGACGGATTGACAACTCAAATATTACCAGAAACTGGCCAACCAATTAGTGAAGAAGCCGGCGGAATTAGCGGCCTTCCCCTGCGGCAGCGTTCTACAGAAGTCATCCGATTTATCTGGCAGCAAACTCAAGGAAAATTGCCAATTATTGGCGTGGGCGGCATTTTCACTGCTGACGATGCTTGGGAAAAAATTACCGCCGGTGCGAGTTTAATTCAAGTATACACGGGTTGGGTTTACGAGGGGCCTTGGATGGTACGCAGAATTCTGGAAGGGCTGCTAAAAAAGTTAGAACAACACGGATTTAGTTCTATTTCTGAGGCCGTAGGTTCGGAAAATGTTAAGTAACCCGAGTTGCCAATTATCCGACAGGGGTTCAAACCCCTGTCTCATAGCTGAAGTCGTCTTTAGACGACTGTAACCATCTGATGGGCCCGAAAGCCTGTACTATCAAAAGCACAGGTTTGCGATTAGGAATTGGATGTTAAAACTTAAAAATTCATCGCAGTCTGGCAGCCTACTCAGTCTTGATTACCAATAACCAATATCAATAACCAATAACCCAAAAATTTACTTACGTTGAGAAAGTTCTGCCATCGACCAAGTTAGGCTCACCATCATCAAGCGTGCTAGAGCCTTCAAACCATCTTCACCGTTATTTTTAACTGGTTTAGACTCTGTTTGATAATTATGATTTTCCGACAACTCTTGAGTGGCTGCGGCTGGTTTTTTCAACTCCGCTTTGTCATAAGATGTCTCAATACTGACTTGTGACTGCTGATTTTCTTCTTTGCTCATTTTCTGAGTCACCTTCTTGAGTTATTGCATACATAACCCATACTACAAGTGTAAATTGTTTCGATCCGGCATTTGGCGATCGAAGTTTTCGTACCTGATGATCGCAATCAGCAACTGACTTGCTCACTTAATAGTGATTTTTACTGAAGAGCCATATTTTTTTTTCAAATCTGGTACAATTAAAGCCTAACAATCAATTTCACTCTGATTGACCTCAAATTGAAAGTAGGCCTCGGAAAACCAAGCATAAACTCAGAAACTGAAGGTGTAGAGCTGATGGCAATTTATCTCGATACTGCAATTGTAGCGGAAGCAAAAAAGGCGAGTAAGTTCGGATGGATAGCGGGTATTACTACTAATCCGACACTATTGGCACAGAGCGATTTATCTCCAGATGTGACGCTAAAACAACTGGCACAACTGATTTCTGGGGAAGTATATTATCAGCTAATGGCATCTGATTTTGATGGCATGGTAGCAGAAGGAAAAGCGGCATTTGAATTAATTGGAAAGCAAACAGTGTTGAAAATTCCGGCCACCGTTGCCGGTTTCAAAGCAGTAGCGCACCTGTCACCGGAAATTCCCTGCGCGGTGACAGCCATTTACAGCGCGGCACAGGCTGCGGTGTCGGCCGCTTCGGGAGCAAAATATGCGATCGCCTACGTAAATCGCGCCACCAGATTGTTGGGAGACGGTTTTGCCTTAGTGCAAGATATGGCAAATGTCTTGCAGAAAACTAATACTGAGATTTTGGCAGCTAGCATTAAGTCACCGGAAGAAGCGGTGAAAACTTTATTAGCTGGCGCCCATCATTTGACATTGCCTTTTGATATATTGCAAGCGATCGCAGTTCACGAATTGTCGCAGCAAACAGTTGATGAATTCGCCAAAAATGGGCGGGGAATTTTAGATAGCTAATTTGGTCATGGGTAATTGGTCATGGGTAACTGGTCATGGGTAATTGGTCATGGGTAATTGGTAACTCGTAATTGGAACCAACAAATAAGTAGGTCGCTCTAACTCAACGTAAACGCTTTTCTGTTAGCTCCCCGACTTCCCGAAGCAGTCCGGTATCCGCGTATTCCGTTTTTTTAGGTAGGCTTACTTAACCAATCACCCTGATAATTGACAATTAACAATTAACAATTATCAATTATCAATTATCAATTAACAATTAACAATTAACAACCAACAATTATCAACCATCAATTGTTAATTGTCATTTGACTAAGGCATTCGCCAAATCTTAATAGTGCGATCGGGACTGCCACTTACCAAAGTCCTGCTATCCCTGCTAATAGCAACAGAACTCACAAACAGACCGTGACCCGAAAGACTGCTTCTCTCCTTTCCCGTCTTCAAATCCCAAACTATAATATCCTCACCCCCGCTGACGAGAGAGCGACTGTCCGAGCTAAAAGCGATCGTTCTCACCCAACTCGAATGCCCATTAAAAGTTTGGGTACGCGAACCGTCTTGCACGTTAGACAAACGGATAGAATTATCGCTGCTAGCACTAGCCACAATTTGCCCGTTGGGGCTAAAAGCCACAGCATTCACCGCGCCCCCGTGACCTGTGAGAATTCTTCTCACTTGTCCGGTGTTAAGATTCCACAAACGCACAGTCTTGTCAGCGCTGCCGCTAGCCAGAGTTTGACCGTCGCTGCTGAAGGCGATCGCATTCACCGATCCCCCGTGACCAGTCAAAGTCAGCAAACGCCGGCCATTTCTCGCATCCCACAAGCGAACAGTTTTGTCATCGCTGCCACTAACAATCATCTTACCGTCGCTGCTGAAGGCGATCGCATTCACCCCAGCCTTGTGAGCTCTTATCGTCAGCACCCGTCGGCCCGTCTTCAAACCCCACAAAATCAGATTATTGTCATCACCGCCACTAGCCAACATCAGGCCATCTGGACTCACAGCCAATGTCCGCACCGATTTTTTAGAATGCACCTGATTGAGAGTCCGTAGCAGCACTCCCGTCCTCGCATTCCAAATTCTAATCGTCCCAAAACTTCCACTCACCAAAGTTTGACCATCCGGCGACAGAGCGATCGCATTTACACCACCGACATTATCCAAACTTCTGGTCAAAAACTGACTGCTAGGCAAACTCGAAAGCAGCCAAACCGGATTCGCCGGAAACAGCCCGTAACGCAGCGAACCATAAATTTGAGACGCGCCGACAGCCAGCAGCAAAGCAGCAGCGCCCGCCAGCCACTTATTTTTGCGATCGAACTCCTCTTGACGGCCTTTTTTCAATCTCGAATCCAGCGGTCTGAGCCGGTTCATCGAACTCTGCTTAGTTATCCCAGACGTCCCGGAACTTCCCCGAATTTTAGTTGACCCCGAAGTCGGCAACTGAGCCGGCAACTGAGTCTCGGCTTCATCTAAATTAATTTCCTCCAAGCACTGCAAAACCACCTGGGGACTTTGAGGTCTATTTCCCGGAAAAGGCGCCATCAGGTAATCAATCACATTAGCCACAGCATCCGAAACCTGAGGAGCCCCTTTGCGCCACATCAACCTGCCTGTGCGCGGGTTTTCAGGGAATGCAGTCGGTGGCTTCCCAGTTAGCAAATAAACAAAAGTCCGCCCCAAGGCAAAAAAATCCGACTGCGGAACAGCCTTACCATTCGTTTGTTCCGGCGGCGTGTAACCAGGAGAAACAATACCAGTCACATTTCCCCCCTGACCCACCTTAGCGAAATAAGTCGCCGACACTTCCCTAGCAGTCCCGAAGTCAATCAGCACCAACTGCCCGTTCGGCTTGCACATAATATTTTGCGGCTTGATGTCCCGGTGAAAATAGTTGAGCCTGTGAACTTGGTCTAAAATTTCCGACAGTTGTTTGAGCCAGTTCACAGCCTGTTCCTGACTAATCGGGCGACCCCGATGTTTCAGCCAGTCCTGCAAATTTGCCCCGGCAATTTTCTCCATGATCAGACAATGAAAAGACTCCGTGCTGTGAGCCGGCGAAAACGTAAAATAACCGTCGCGATCGACTTTGGGAATGCCCGGATGTCTGAGCCGAACCAATACGTCAGCTTCTTGCTTAAACAGTTCTACAGCCTTGGGATGTTCTTTGAGCAGGACTTTCAGCACTTTTCGGGTGCCCTTGTCATCTACTTCAAAGGTTTTACCAAAACCACCACCTCCGAGAGGCGCGACTAGCCGATATCGACCTTGCAACAAAAGTTCTGATCCGCAGTGGATGCACGCGGACTTGCCAGTGTTGGCCGGATCGGAGGGATTCGGGCATTTGGGATTGAGGCAATAACTCACAGAAGCCACATAACCCTGATTGAGGTTGCTGATACTTTTAATTGGGACAATCTCTGACAATCTGAGACAATCCAAATATCGCCTTCCTATTGCTAGGAAAGGTGGTATCCCACAAAGCTATTGCCGTGAGACAATAGCGCACTTTAATGTCAAAGACACCTGCAAACATTCAGGACTACGCCTATAAATAGGTACGCCTGTATTTGCTGGTAGCTGAACAAGCTTTCGCGGTTAGTGACTTTCGTAGTCCCAAGTTGCTTAGGTCTTTTAAGCCGAACCATTGGTTTCTGACTTATCTAAGTTTACCAGCTCAGCGCGAATTTTGGGGAAAGTATTTGTTAAACACAATTACGGACGTTGGGCTTATTACGGGAAAGCGGTGCACGCTCAGCTTCGCGGCGCACGCTCGCGAAGTCGAAGTGTCGAAGTGTCGGGGAAATAGTTGTCCTAGCAACTGCTCTATCAACTTTTACTTTGACACTCCCCAGCTATCAAGGCGTGGGGATTCTTGTTTCACAGGGATTCCGACGAATTTACCCTCAGCCAAGCATCTTGACCGTATGCCCTACGGCTGCAAGTCCCCGTTGGAGAACTACTTGGGCGGCTGCAACATCTCTGTCTGTTGTATAGCCGCAATTTGAGCAACTGTGAGTACGTTCTGAAAGCTCTTTCTTGCCCGTTTCTGTACCGCAATTTGGACAAATCTGGCTGGTTTTTTTAGCGTCTACTTTCTGGAAATATACCCCGCGTTTAAAGCAAGTTTGCTCCAAAATAGTGAAGAATTGACCAAAGACGGCATCAAGGCAATGTTGGCCCAGCATTCCCCTAGAAAGTCCAACCAGATTTAAGTCTTCAACAAATACCATCCCCGCATCGTTGCAGATTTGATGGGACAGCTTGCGGTGCCAATCTTTTCGGCAATTGGCAACGTACTCGTGCAGCAGAGCAACTTTCTTTTGAGCCTTTTTCCAATTGTTTGAGCCGATCCGCTTTCTGCTGACGCACTGTTGCAGCAATTTAAGCTGGCGTTCGGCATCAACAAAAAACCTCTGACGCTTGGTTAAAAGACCATTGGAAGTTGCAATAAAATTAGTCAACCCGACATCTATTCCGATTGGGTTGCCATGAGGAACAACATCGGGAATTGAGACATCCCATTGCAGCGTTAGCATTGCATACCAGCCCGAAATACGCCTAACCAAGCGCACTTGTTTTAGTGCAGCACCATGAGGGATGAGGCGGGATTGACGGAACTTAACCCAGCCAATCTTAGGCAATTTGACAGCACTATTTTTGATGGGTTCTACTCCCATCTGAGGAAATACAAAAGAGCGCATAGCCCCAACTTTTTTAAAGCGAGGGAAGCCGTGCTTTTGTTCCCACATACTTACAAAAGCGCGTTCAAGACGTTTAAGAGTTTGTTGTAAAACGTGGACTTGAACTGCTTTCAATGTAGGGATTGTTGCTCTGGCTTGAGTTAAACCCTTGCATTGACTGACGTATGTTGGTCTAGGTTTGTCCGCTGGGATGATGTACTCAGAACGAAGAGAGCAAGCGTTAATTTGACAGCTACGAGACTTAAACCAATCTTTGCGCTCTGCCAATGCGTAATTGTATACGCGACGACATTGCTCTAGCCAATCTTCAAAGATTGGCACTTGTGCTGTTGTTGGTTTTAGTTTGAATTCGTAGGTTAAATTAAGCACTTAGTTAGAGAGTCGATGGCGGGGTGTCCCTCACCACCTCTCCTACAAAACCGTGCTTGCGACTTTCATCGCACACGGCTCCTGAGAGGTGTAATCCTTGTTATGGATACAGTATTTCTACCGCTTGACAAATTTTCTTTTCACCCCTACATCCCACTATCAGATTTCTCTGTAGCATTAGGCTTTTAGAGGGCTAATTGGTCTTCATCTTTTACATCTCCCAGTTGCTGTCAGCATATCTCTGCTATTATGGCAAAGCATTGGCTTCTGCAACCATCCCTCACACTCATAGTTTATGGTTAGCAACCTACTTAATTGTTTAAGAGCTGTGAGTGTTTTACTTCGTTCCGAATACACATTGTTAGAGTTTTTTGTGCGCTGCTTTCCACCGGGTTTATGGGCGGTGCTTATAGGTCAAGTAAAGAATTGCCTATGCCCTATCCTTGCCTTTTGGCTTGGTCTTAATCAGTTCTTACCGCGTTTTTCAGCGGTTTTATTCTGATTCAGCCGTTAGACCATCTAAGGTGACGATGGTTCAGACACATCTTTGCTTTCGCTACACATGAACTCTTGCTCGACAGCTACCTCATTCGGCTAGAAGTCTTTCTGCCTTTTATCCCCGCTTTACCTTGTTAGTTGCTACCTAACAAATAGGGGATATGCTTTTACCGCTGCACTTGCGGACTAGGACTAAGGATTTGAACCCCGCACCTAGATGTGTATTCAGTTATACTAACCAGTTGGTTAGGCTAACCGTCCCTGAGTATTTCTACCCATTTAGATTAAACGAATCGCACCCTGTACCTCCTTACTATATTATACACAGTATTGAGCTACCGTCGAGGCCTTTCCTCAAGAATTCAAGCCGTCCTAGAAGGACGGGGCTTTAGACCCATGTTTTTCGGTAATTAAAGTCACAGTGACAGATGAAAAAGTAATTGTGGACTTAGCTGATGGTCGCAGTTTGATCGTGCCCTTAGCTTGGTATCCCCGTTTGTTGCACGCTTCCCCGGAGGAAAGACATAATTGGCAGCTACTTGGAGATGGTTATGCCATTGAATGGGTTGATTTAGACGAACATATTGGAGTTGAAGGTTTGCTAGCTGGGAGGCGCAGCAGTGAAAGTCAACGATCGCTTGAAAGTTGATTAATTGCCCGCAACACTGCTAGAAATAATCCAGAACGACTAATCACTAATGACTAATAACTCCTGAATTTTAGATCAACTATTCCCCTCTTGGCCGTAAGCCTGCCAAGCCAAATCCACCAGCCCATTCACAATCGCCACCGCCACCACCGCCGAACCCTTCCGCCCCTCAATCCGAATATGAGGAATCATCGAGTCGTGTAGCCGCGACTTAGCCACGTCACCCCCAACAAACCCAGAAGGCGTGCCAATTACCAAAGCCGGCCGAATTTCCTCAGCCTCAATCAAATCGACGATCGCCGACAAAGCAGTTTGAGCCTGGCCCACCACAAAAATCCCTTCAGGATAGCGTTTAGCCAAAGTTTCAATCCCCCAAGCCGCCCGCGTCTTTTCCTTTTGAGGGCGTGTCCAAGCCTCCATCGAACAGTACACCGGATTCGCAAAGGTACTTTGGAGGTGGGGCGTAATGCCTACCTGCACCATCGGCACATCTACTACGATCGTCGTTCGAGCAGCCAAAGCCGCCGCCCCAGCCTGCAAAGCCTGATCGGAAAAACTAATTAAAGACTTGTACTCAAAATCAGCAGTCGCATAAATCACGCGGCGGACTATTTCGTACTCCGCCGCTGAAAAACCGTGGTCACCAATTTCGCTATCGATTAATCCCAGACTCTGGGCATCGCTTACGTGCCATTCCATGTGTTGAATAGCTGTCGCCTGTGAATTATCAAGTATCAGCTTACCAGGTTTTGGTCATTAGTTATTAGTCATTAGTCATTAGTTATTAGTTATTTGTCAGAAGCCTATTTTGGGACCCATTCGGCAGCCAACAAATAACCTGAAAAACCCGTCCTGATTAATGACCAACGACTAATGACCAATGACTAATGACTAATGACTAATAACAAACTAAGTTTCTGACGACGGTGAAGACTTGCCCAGCACCGGAGTCAGGAATGCCACCAAAGCCCCGATCGCAAAACCAGCCACATTCCGCACCAAAGGCAGCCACTCAGAAGTCCGAGTCACCACCGGTCCAATTCCGAAAGCCAAAAACATGATCCCCCACAGCGGCGAAAAAATTAGCGCCCACTGCCAAGCCACAATCTGTCCAGGCTTCCGTGGCTGAGCTGCAAACCCGCAGATTACCCCGCCAACCACTGACGTAATTAACGTCAAAATCCACTGTTCCCTCGGCAAACCGGGAACCACACGGCATCCACCCTGACGCAAACAGCCTTCTATCGACTCCAAAGATTCAATAATCGATCGATCTTCGCCATTGTCCCGCACAAAAAACTGATTCCCGTAGCGGGTTTGCAGTTCCACCCAAAAAGTGCGCGGCAGCAGTGGATACAAAGAGTCTCCCACATTAAAATTCAGCAGATTGCCACCACGGGGATCGGCAACTAGCAACACACTCTTCTGATCTAAGCCCCAATAACTTTTGACAGCCAAACCGGGCGTGCGATCGTACTGAGTCAGCACTCGCAGCTTCCAGCCAGTTTCTGCCTCAAATTCAGTTAAATTTTTTGCCAATCCCTGTTCTTCAATGTCCGTGAGGGCTTTAGCTAAGTCAATGATTGGGGTTGGAGTTGACGGCAACAAATCGGGATTATTGAAAGCGAGTACCGGTTGGGCGATCGCCCACACCGACAAAGCCAGGAAAAATGCGGCAGCAGAGGCTAGAAATTTGCGGGGAAAAAACTGTGACATAGGAAATTCTAATCTGGGTCTCAATTGTGAATGCTAGATAGCGGTCTTAACCAGAGGATCAGAGAAAACTCATATTTCTTTACAATTATTTACTTTACAGGAAGCCGAGAGCAAGGGGAAGGGGAAGGGCCAGGAAAGTTTGGAACAGTCAACCGTCAACAGTTAACCGTCAACCGTCAACAGTTAACAGCCAACCGTCAACAGTTAACAGTCAACCGTCAACCGTCAACCGTCAACCGTCAACAGCCAACAGCCAACAATCAACAGTCAAATGAGTAAAGTCGGGGGTCGTACTTCGGCTCGCTTTGACTTGGAGTCGAAATAATTCAGTGGATTTACCACAGCCAATGTCCTGTAAATATAGCAACCACCTTGACGGTTAGGACGTTGTTAATAGCCCAAACCATTGATTTTATTGCTTCAACATCTGACTTCAACATCTGACTGCAACATCTGCTATAGCTGACAGGTTGGCAAGATTGTGATGCGGGTAATTGTCCGCTGCAAAGACTCAATGATTTTGCACTGCAAGTACAATCAGCAAAATCAATATAGTATGGATAATCGACCGGGTCGCCCGCGACGACGGTCTTGGTGGGGCGTGCAGGCTTTATAGAATATGTCTAATTCCAGTGCGATCGCGGTCGCCGACAATACGGTTAAAAAAATTAATCGAAAGTTTAAACTTTCGATTAAGTTTAATTTGACTTGTAGCATTTTGCCCTGCGGGGTAATGCCCTAAACACCCAAAAAACCTTTTATGTTTGACACTCCCCAGCTATCAAGGCGTGGGGATTCTTGGTTCTAGCGACACACCTTAAAACTAGCTATCCTTGCGGCAATACTTAAACCAAATATCCGTTCAAAGGAACCAAAGATCGAGCCTAATTTAGTTAGTCCCAGAGGGTTTTATCTCCCCAAGCGTTCGAGAATTACTTCTCATGTTACCGGATGCCCTACGGTACGTTTTAACTTCCCAAAATTTACTTTTCTGATTTGGGCTGACTAATGTCAGCCTAGCTAGGTTTTTCGTGGTTTTCGCCACCCACTAACCATTATTGTTTTCCGACCCGTCGTTTGAGCTTAGTGTCTCATGTGTATCGGCGGTTATTCTACCTGTGGCAGAATTATTATTCTACTCTATTTTAAAGAGAATGCAAGGAAATTTGAAAAATAGATATTAAATGCTTGAATGCTTATAAGGTAGACCCTTAATTAAAGCCGTCCTATAAGGACGGGGCCCCGGCATCCCGCTACGCTCCGCCCAATTTTGTGGTAATTTTGCGGGTATCCTGGTTAAATGGTAGGGGAAACGGGGGGGCTGGTGGAGAGAGATTAAATAGTTGTAATTTGCAAAAAATTGATAATTACTAAATTGAAGAGAGATAAATGGCTAGTTTTGGAGCGGTTTCTCAAACAGAGTTAGGGCGCAGACGTCAACAGTTGCGGCGGCAGAGGCGCTTGAGATTAGCGACAGTTGTGTGGCAGATGGTGGCAGTGAGTGCAATGGCTGGGGGTTTGCTGTGGTGGATTGCCCAGCCGGCTTGGTTGATAGCCCGATCGGAACAAGTGAAGGTGGAGGGCAATCAGTGGCTGTCAGACAAGGCGGTGCGGTCTTTGGTGCCACTATCTTACCCGCAGTCGCTGTGGGGGATTGAACCGCAAGTGCTCGCTAAAAAGCTGGAGTCGATCGGCCCTATAGCGAAAGCGAAGGTGACTCGCAACCTATTTCCGCCGAGTTTGACGGTAGAAGTGACAGAACGGCGGCCGGTAGCGGTGGCGCAGCCTGTGGCGGTGCCTGGTCGGAATAGTGACAAGCAAAAAGTGGGTTGGCTGGACGATCGGGGAGGTTGGATGCCGTCAGAGAGCTATACTGCTGCTGTGCGATCGTCAAATACCTCGATCGGGGCCAACAGCAGTCAGGGTTCTGGGTCCTTTCGTGCTTTGCCAACTTTAAAAGTTATAGGCTCTTTGGAACTTTATCGCGCCTCTTGGCCAGAATTTTACCAAGGACTCAGGGGTTTGGCGGTGAAAGTGTTTGAGATAGATTGGCGCAACCCGAACAACTTGATCCTGAAAACAGAGATCGGTACTGTACACCTAGGGCCGTACAGTTCAAGGACTGCCTCGCAACTTAAGGTTTTAGACCGAATGCGACAATTGCCAAAACAGCTAGATTCAAGCAAAATTGCATACATTGACTTGAAAAATCCCGCTTCCCCGATCGTCCACCTGCCGGAACTCCCCGGTAGTTCCGAGAGTTCAAATCCCGCAACAACTCCTGCGGAGAATTGATCCTGTGAGAGAGCGATCGCTTCCTCCTAGTTGCTAGGCAAGATCCAAGATTGCTAACATTGAGCCTCGCTTCTGTGAGTTTTTCGCGCAACTTAGCCTATAGTTGAGTGTGAATTGGCGATACGTTAACAAACTGTAATCTACCATCCCCGACTCTAATGACGCTTAATAATAGACAGGGGTCTGGCCTTGACAGTCCCCATTCGGAAGAACCAAGAAAATTTCCGCTGGCACTCGATTCCGCCAATCCCTTTAGACGCAAGTCTGGTTATGTAAATGTAGATAGTATAGATATCGATCCTATGGTGAATCCCAAAGACATCATGCCCAGTAGTGCAGCCAAAATCAAAGTAATTGGCGTCGGCGGGGGTGGGGGCAACGCCGTTAACCGCATGATTGCTAGCGAGGTTTCTGGCGTAGAGTTTTGGTGCGTGAATACAGATTCCCAAGCTCTAGTTCTGTCAAATGCTCCTAAACGCTTGCAAGTCGGACAGAAGTTGACACGGGGTTTGGGCGCAGGAGGCAATCCGGCGATCGGTCAAAAGGCGGCTGAGGAATCTCGCGATGAAATTGCGAATGCTTTGAATCACGCGGATTTGGTGTTTATCACGGCCGGCATGGGCGGCGGCACCGGCACGGGTGCGGCTCCGATTGTGGCTGAGGTTGCCAAGGAAATGGGCGCTTTGACGGTGGGCATCGTAACGCGGCCTTTTACTTTTGAAGGGCGGCGGCGCACCAGTCAAGCTGAAGAAGGGATCGCGGCTTTGCAAAGTCGGGTGGATACACTGATCGTGATTCCGAACGACAAGCTGTTGTCGGTGATTTCCGAACAAATGCCAGTGCAAGAAGCTTTCCGAGTTGCTGACGATATCCTGCGCCAAGGGGTTCAGGGTATTTCTGACATTATTACGATTCCCGGTTTGGTGAATGTTGACTTTGCTGACGTGCGGGCGATCATGGCGGATGCGGGTTCGGCTTTGATGGGCATTGGCGTGGGTTCTGGGAAGTCGCGGGCTAGGGAAGCGGCGATGCAGGCGATTTCTTCGCCTCTGCTGGAGGCTTCGTCTATAGAGGGCGCTAGAGGTGTGGTGTTTAACATTACTGGCGGTACTGACATGACGCTGCATGAGGTGAATGCGGCGGCTGAGACGATTTACGAGGTGGTCGATCCGAATGCCAATATTATTTTTGGAGCCGTGATTGACGAGCGGCTTCAGGGCGAAATTAAGATCACTGTAATCGCTACTGGTTTTTCGGGGGAAATTCCGTCGCCTCCGGCTGCATCGCGCACGCAAAATGCTAACGCTCCTTGGCGGGCTACAACAGTGCCGCAGCCACAGGCTTCTCCGTCGCCGAGCCTGGAAGTTAAGCCGAAACAGGATTTGGGCTTGGATATTCCTGATTTTCTCCGCAACCGACGCCCGCCGAGATAGTTTGGGATTTGGGATTTGGGATTTTGGAGAGAATCTAAAATCTCAAATCTGAAATCTTAAATTTCTAGGGTTTGTCCGGGTTCGGGTTCGAGAAGTTGGGTGTCAAGTCCCGATTTGGCGAGTAAATCGCGAAATTCGGGGATGCTGCCGATCGATCGCACAAACATTGGTAAAATGCCGGTGGCTCGGATGTCTCCCGTGGTTGTAGGCAGGAAAAACCGAGGTTTGAGAGTTTGGGCGAGGCTGAGGGCTTGAGATGGGCCCATGATGATTTGTCCGAGGAAGGGGAAGATTTGACCGATGACGGGGGCGATCGCGACGTCTACTGTGTCTATTTTCTGTTTCACTTTTTCTAATGGCGGCAAGTGCGGTTCGTAGTAAAGTGTTTCGCCGCTGGTTAAGTCTTTAAGCAAATAGCCGTTTTCTTCCTGTCCGGGCTGGATTTCGGCTCCGGGTACAGCGGTTATTTGTAACTTTTCTTGATAATTAAACTCTTGCCAATTTGCCAAAGATGTGATATTGGAGTAGCCTAAACTGCTGAGGACTTTGGCGGCGGTGGGGGAGGCGATCGCAGGAATTGTGCGATCGAGCCGTTCGAGAGTAGGTTTGTGACAGTGATCGTCTAATCCTTGGGAAATCAGCAACAGGTCGATCGGCGGTAATGTGGTTGGAGTGAAAGCAACAGGGGTGTTGTGGTAGGCGGTGAACAGCCAGGGTTGACCGTAAAATACGAGGGGATCGACTAGCCAGGGATCGACTAGGATAGTTTGGCCACCAATTTGGAAGATCCAAGAGTTGAGGTCGATGCGGGTGAGTTTCACGGCTGTTTGAAATAATTCTTTACAATTGGTTTAATCATAGCTAATTTGGTTTGGGAATTTTAACCGCAGATGAGGGCGGATGAGGGCGGATGAGGGCGGATGAAAGCGGTTCGTTTAATTTCTTAATTTTTCCGGCGATAAAGCGATCGCAATTAAATTTTCTATTTTTTTAAGATTCGGATCGCCAGCTAAATAACCGATACCACGGTGCAAGTGGAGGCGAAACTGTTTAGCTAGAGTATCTTTTTCTGTTCCTAAATTATCTCGATCGCAGCGTTGCTTAAGAGCAATTATCAAGATATCGGCCATGTCGCCGCCAAAAACATCCCAAGTTAATTCGACATTGCTGTCGCTGGGAATCGGTACTGGGGAGGGGATGCTGGGCTCGGCGAGCGATCGGCAAAAACCCCAGCGGCAGAGGATATTCCACTGGTCAATTTTGGTCGATCGTTTCAGTTTTGATAGTTGGTCTTTACCTGTTTGGGAGAGGCGGATGCGATCGACTGGTGGTTCCATGAGTTTATGATTCTTTGAGATGTTTTATTATTGTTAATATTTGGAAGGCAAAGCCTCTAGATAGGCGTTTCCAGGCTCAGTTAAGAGACGAAAATTAACATTTTTTTACACGGCGGGGGCTTGATATGTACGGGGGTTTCTGGTATTGTAATTATATGAGGATTTATCCTATATAATGGGATGGTGGCAAAAATAAAATTTTCGCAACCATCCCATTATCCTATATATACTACCGCAACCCCAGGAAAAAGTCAAGGGGTTGCGCCTATTTTTTAGGGCGAATTTTTATTCCCAAAAGTAACCGGTTTCGACGGTGGTTTGGCGTTTGGCGGAGTCGTATTTGAGGATGTAGCTGTGGGCGATCGCCTCTAATTCTTGCAGCTTATCATATTCTGTCTTGGCAATTTCGGTATCTGTTGACAGCAGGATGACTTGGTGGCTGGCTGAGGGGAAATAGCGTTCGACTAGGTTGTTTCTGTGGGATGAGTCGAGGCGCCCCAGGGGAGTGTCGATCGCCACTGGTAGTTGTCTCCCGGATACCCTGGCTAATCCCCACAAAAATGCGATCGCCAGCAGTTGTTTTTCTCCTGCGGAAAGTCGGTGTTTGGGTACTTGTTTCCCTTCGGTATCGTAGATGGAAAGGCTGAAGGTTTGGGTATCTATGGCTACTCTGTGCACTAAGTCGGTTTTGTGCAAAAGGTAGCGGAAACAGTCGGTGATTTCTATTTCGAGTTTGTTGAGTTTTTTGAGGGTGAGTTTTTCTTTGAACTGTTTCAGGGTAGCTTGGGCTTTGGCGATGGAGGTGATGATGTGTTGGCTGTTTCTGATGGTGATGTATTCGCTGCTGTAGGTTTCTAGTTCTTTTTGGGTTTTTGCTAATTCTCTGTCTAATTCCTCGATGCGGCGGTTGGTTGATTCTAAGTCTGCGGCTGCGTTGGCGACTGCTTTTTGAGCATTTTTAACCTCTGATTCTAGTTTCTCGTAGGCTTCTGGGGAAGCTGCGGCGGCTAGCTGTCTGTCTGTAAAGTCGATTTCGGCTTCTATGTTTTGGAGTTTTTCTATTTGTTCGGCGGCTGTGGTTTGCTGGGCTTTGATTTGGTAGCTGAGGATGTTTTCTAGTTGCTGGATGCTGTTATTGTCGGCGGCTAACCAGGGCGGGGTGTCTAGGGCTGCTTGCTGTTCTAGTTCTTGATTTTCTTGGCGGATGAAGTCTTGTATTTTGTCTAATTGTTCGGGGTTTAATGAGATTTCGGCGATGTAGTTGAGGAGGCGATCGCTTTTTTGTTTGATAATATTTTGGGCAATTTTTGCTTGCTGCTGGCTGGCTTCTGTTTCTGCTTGGGTTTTGGCTTGGGTGAGTAGGGGGGAAATTAGGGCTAGCGGTAGGGTGTTTGATGCTAGTTGAATCATGGCTTCACGGGATTTGTCAGCGGCGGTTTTGTAGTCGTTTAACTGTTTGTCTAGTAAACTGCGATCGGCCGCTATTTTACCGCCTTCATAAATAAATTTTTCTGATGCTTGTTGCTGATTTTTTTGAGCTTTGTCTAACTTGTTTTGACAACTGGCTTTTGTTTCTATTTCCAAGTCTTTTTTAGCAGTAACTTCCTTGAAGGTTTCTTCAATTTTTTCTAAGGCTGCTAAGTCTTTTTTGCCGGCAATTTCTTTGCGTTTGCGACCGGCTAATATTTCTAAGTCAACGGCGAGGCGTTCGGCTAATTCTAAGCCTAAAAGGGATTTAATCGCCCCGACTACAAATTCTGGCGGGGTTTCAAGTTCGGCTAGTTCTTTTACTTGTTCGCCGTCAAATAGAAATAGGTTGGATATGCCTACTGGTAGCAGGGTTTCGATGTATTCGTCCCAGGTGTTGCTAATGGCTTTGTCCGCCCACCAATCGGTGACAACTTCGCTGTATATGAGAATGCTTAAGGTGTCTTTGATATCGTTTTTTTTCCAGTATCTAACTATTTTAAATTTGGTTAATTTGTCGTCTTGGACTTGTTCAAATATTAATTCGACGCGGGTATCGTCTAAGGGTGGAGTGTGGCGGTTGACTGATTGATTGAGGAAGTCGCTGTAGCTTAAATTGCCTCTGGTGGAACATTGAGCTCTGCCGCCGTAGAGGGCGAGGCGAATGGCATCCATGAGGGTGGTTTTGCCGCCACCATTCATGCCGCCAAATAGGACGATCGGGCAGGGATTGCCGTCTTTTTCGGGGCGGAGATTGATGGTTTGTGTGCCTGCATAGGGGCCGAAGTTTTTGAGGACGAGTTCGAGGAATTGCATTGTAGATGTTGTTGGTTGGTGGGGGCGGCGGTTAGCAGCGGATTTGGTAGCGGATTTAA
>DPLL01000381.1 GCA_003542015.1 Microcoleaceae cyanobacterium UBA9251
CTGTTCTTGTTGGGCTCTTTCAGAACCCGTTAACAACAGATTCCCTTGACTGTCCCACCAGCGCAGCCAAGGTAACTCAGCATTTTGATAAGTACCTTGCCAAATTCCTAATTCCACTCCCAACTGCGGAATTGGATAATGACCGCGATCGTTTGCAGCAACTAATTCATACCTATCTTGGATCAGATTATAGACTTCAACACTAGCCTTGCTGACTTCATAAATTCCATAAAAAGCCGGATGGATGACATTTTCATAAATCCAGAATTTCCCCGGCTTAGTTTCCTGCTGACCCGATCGCAATAAAGGCGTTCTGTCCCGTTCTTCCGTCCCATTCCCCGATACAAACTCTAGCACAATCAACGGTGATACAAATTCTTGCCACATCACATAAGAACGGCGCAATTGACCGTCAATTGTGGGCGGGACATTGGGCACGTAAAACCAGTCGGGCGCTTCTGCACCGCGTTCTAGTGGCTCAGTTAATCGCCAATAAATGCCGCTGTCTTGACCGATACAATAGTTACCGTCAGCGTGAATTGTTTCTAAAACGGGAGTAATTGAATCTGTTAATAGAATGCTTTGGGGATGTTCTTGAAAGTTTTTCACAAAAGTACCGTCAGATTCTGGTAGTTGAGTATGATCCGGCCAGCCTGTGGGATTGTTTTCTACATCTAAGGTGAATTTCATGGTTTTATTGCGGTAGTAAGTAGGGTATTAAAAAAATGATTTGGAGTGCGAACTTGATACATTTAACTCATACCTCAATCTCCCAATCCTCCAGACGCAAACCCTCAACGCGCCTGAACTCGCGGGTATTGTGAGTTACAAGAATTAGGTTGTTGGCAATAGCTATAGAGGAAATCAAAAGGTCATTAGGGCCAATGGGTGTGCCAGATGCAGCTAATTGAGCGCGAATTTGACCGTAAATTAGGGCAGACTGGTCATCAAAAGGCAAACTTACAAACTCATTGAAAAAACGTTCTAGTCGAGCTAGATTGCTATCTTGACGAGAACTTTTAAAAGCACCCCAGTAAAGTTCTGCTTTAACTACAGAGCATATTGCTATATCACCTGACCGCATCATTGCTAGTCGGCGAGATACCGCTGAGTTTCGGTCTGGATTTAACAAACGGATGCAAGTATTGGTGTCTAAAAGATAAATCACAGCAATTCTTCCCGGATTTCATATTCCAACTGATCGGGACGAACAAGCGGTTCTCCTTCCCAACTTCCTATTACTGTCTCAAAGAAATCGGGGGACCAGCCTAAATCTTCCGGCATTTTAGCCTCAGTTGCTGGTGCTATGCGCTGGAAAACTACAATAACTTCCAAATCTGTATCTTTAATACCAACCGGGACTTGCAAATGCAACATCCCGTCAGAACCGACGCGCGATCGCACTTTAATACTTTGCATAACTCTTGCCTCCTTAAGTTTGTCGTGAAAACTTATCATAAATTAGCATTAAATCTATGTTGATGATATAGCAGTCCTTGCAGGAGTCGTAAAGTTTTTTACCCCACCCCAACCCTCCCCTTATGAAGGGGAGGGAGTAAGAAATTCACAAATGATTTAGGATTGCTATAGGTATAACTTTTGCTCTCCATTCTAATCAATTTTCTCCTCGGTTGCTGCGCCAAAGCCGATCGAACAAAGGGCGATCGCACCCAACCAACCCCAGCCGCTAGCCCCAAGTGAGGCAATCCCCCCGCAGCCCCCGCTTCTTCTCGCGGTACAATTAGTGCAATCATACTTACGCTTATATTGAAAAAGTTACACACAACGCCACAGGAGACAACAGACGCATGGGTAAAGTAGTTGGCATTGACCTCGGAACAACAAACTCAGTAGTAGCCGTCATGGAAGGGGGCAAACCTGTTGTGATTGCCAATGCAGAAGGGATGCGGACAACTCCCTCGGTAGTTGCTTTCACCAAGGAAGGAGAACGCCTTGTCGGACAGATGGCCAGACGGCAAACTGTTCTCAACCCACAAAACACCTTTTACGCAGTCAAACGGTACATCGGACGCAAATACACGGAACTGACTCCAGAAGCCAAGCGCGTCCCTTACACAACTAAGCGCGAAGAAAACGGCAACATCAAAGTCAAGTGTCCCCGCCTGAAAAAAGATTTCGCCCCAGAGGAAATTTCGGCGATGGTGTTGCGGAAGTTGGCCGATGAAGCCAGCCGCTATCTGGGACAAGAGGTGACGGGGGCTGTAATTACTGTTCCCGCTTATTTCAACGACTCTCAGCGACAGGCGACACGAGATGCGGGACGAATTGCGGGACTTGAAGTCAAGCGGATTTTAAATGAGCCCACAGCAGCTTCTTTGGCTTACGGTTTGGAAAGGCGAGAAAGTCAAACTATTTTAGTTTTTGATTTGGGCGGCGGCACTTTTGATGTGTCGATTTTAGACGTGGGAGACGGAGTATTTGAAGTTAAAGCAACTAGCGGCGATACTCAATTGGGCGGCAATGATTTTGACTCCAAAATTGTGGATTGGTTGGCAGAACAATTCTTAGAAAAAGAAGGAATTGATTTGCGACGCAACCGCCAAGCTTTGCAGCGCCTGATCGAAGCATCAGAAAAAGCCAAGATTGAGCTGTCGGGAGTTGGTGTCACGGAGATTAATCTGCCGTTTATTGATGCGAATGAAGATGGCCCTTTGCATCTGGAAACGCGGCTGACTCGCGGTCAATTTGAGGGGCTATGCAGCGATTTGGTGCAGCGGCTGCGCCGCCCGGTGAAACAAGCTTTGGCTGATGCAAATTTGAGTCCTTCTCGCATTGATGAAGTTGTCTTAGTCGGCGGTTCGACTCGCATTCCTTTGGTGCAGCAAATTGTTCGCAGTTTGATTGATAAAGAGCCGAATCAAAATGTGAATCCCGATGAAGTTGTGGCGGTGGGTGCGGCAATTCAGGCGGGGATTTTGGCGGGCGATGTCCGGGATGTGCTGCTTTTGGATGTGACACCGCTGTCCCTGGGCTTGGAAACAATCGGCGGTGTGATGAAAAAATTGATTCCTCGCAATACTACTATTCCTGTCAGGCGATCGGACATTTTTTCGACTGCTGAAAACAACCAAACTGTGGTGGAAGTTCACATCATCCAAGGTGAACGGGAATTAGGCCGGGATAATAAGTCTTTGGGACGGTTTAAACTAACGGGAGTTCCGCCGGCACCGCGAGGGATTCCGCAGATACAAGTAGCTTTTGATATTGATGCTAACGGGATGCTGTTGGTGACAGCTTTGGACAAAACTACTGGCCGGGAACAAAGTATTACTGTGCAAGGTGCTTCGACACTTTCTCAGCAGGAAGTGAATCAAATGATTCGCGATGCTGAACAGTTTGCTCAAGCTGATAAGTTGCAGCGGGAAAGGGTGGAAAAACGCAATCGCTCTGAGGCTTTAGCTTATCAGGCTGAGCGGCAGTTGCGAGAAGTTGCACTCGATCGCGGAATGCAGTTTGCTCAAAGAAATCGCCAACGAATTGAAACTTTAATTCGGGAATTGCGAGACAGTTTGGAACGCAATGATGAGCGGGGAGTTGATCAAGTTGGATCGGATTTGCAGGATGCTCTTTATGATTTGAGCCGGGAAGTTGCAGCGTTTGCGATGGATGATGACGATGATGATTTCTTTGAGTCTGTGAAGCGCACTTTTTCTGGCGAGGGTAGCAAGCGACGCAGCGATGACAACAGCTATTATCAGAATGCTAAACCCTATCGCCGATCGACTGTCGATCCAATTCCCGATCGTATGGGCGATCGCACGGGCGATCGCACGGGCGATCGTATGGGCGATCGTATGGGCGATCGTAGAAGCAGCACTAATCGCCCAAGTCGCCCTTATCAAAATCAAAGTGACGATTGGGATGATGACGACGATTGGCTCTAATTGAAGGAAGAAGGAAGTTCGGCAACGGATTTTGTAACGGATTTAACGGATGTAAGAAAGAAGCAAGAGAACTGATTGTAATTGTAAGATATAGCACGGCTCTTTTCCTGCTAATACAAAATCCGTTGCCGAACTTCCCTCATCCATCTGTTACATCCACTACATCCGTTACATCCATTAAATTCATTGCCGAACTTCCCTCATCCATCCATCCATCCATCTGTTAGATCCGTTAAATCCGTTACAAAATCCGTTGCCGAACTTCTTCCTTCTCCAACTATGCAGAACTTTCGCAATTACTATCAAATTCTGGGAGTACCCAGAGATGCTTCGGCTGATGAAATCAAGAAAGCCTATCGACGGCTAGCGAGACAGTTGCACCCTGATGTAAATCCGGGGAATAAATCTGCTGAAGATAGGTTTAAGGATATTAATGAAGCTTACGATGTTCTTTCGGATATCGACAAGCGCGCTCAATACGATCAGTTTAGTAAATTCTGGAAGCAAAAGGGATTTCAAAACAAACAAGGCGTGCGAATTCCCAATTTTTCGACCTGGGGAAATGGCAAAGCTAGCAGCAAAAAAACAGCGGAGAATGTCGATTTTAGCGATTACTCTGATTTTAATAAATTTTTCGATCAAGTGCTCGGAAGACGCCGGGAAGTGAGGATGGCGACAGCGAATGATGCACCGCGAGTTCCCTCCTCAGAAACCTGGAGTACGGCTTCTAAGAAAACGAGTTATGTAGCTAATTCTAGGGAAGATAGAAGGGATATGGACGATCGCGAACCTAGACGGGAAACAGTCGATCGCGAAA
>DPLL01000384.1 GCA_003542015.1 Microcoleaceae cyanobacterium UBA9251
AGTTTACTCCTACGCGCGGCAATCGGTGTTTAAAACCGCAGAGAATTTCCCACGAAATAGTTCCTAAAGTCGCAGCCCAATCATCGGCAGAAATCAGATTTTCCCCATCTTTGCCCAACAAAGTCACCACTTCACCGACTTCTAAATCGGGAATATCAGTTACATCGAGCATTAATTGATCCATCGTCACTGCTCCCACTTGCTGCACAAATTTACCCCTAATTAAAACCTTCATTTTATTAGAAAGATTGCGCGGAATCCCGTCAGCATAACCGATGCCAACTACAGCAATCTGCGTCTGTTGCTCGGCCACGAATTGATGACCGTAACTGACACCGGTTCCTGGTTCTATGGTTTTCACCTGTGTCACCCTAGCTTTTACCTGCATTACAGGCTTTAAATTGATCGCACTTTGCAAGTGAAGGGCTGGATAAAGACCGTAGGTAGCTAAACCGACTCGCACTAAATCGTAATGTAAATCGGGGTGCGTGAGGGTAGCAGCAGAGTTGGCCAAGTGTAGGCGATCGGGATTAATTCCTGCTATCTTAATTTGGGCGATCGCCTGTTCAAAGTGCTGGTGCTGCTGTAACATAATAGTGCGATCGGGACTATCGGCCGTAGCCAAGTGAGAGTAAACGCTAGCTAATTTCAAATTGGGCAACCGCTGCACCAACTGCACAAATTCTTTTGCTTCTTGCCAAGGTGTACCCAAGCGAGACATTCCCGTATCCAACTTAACGTGAACTGGCAAAGATTGGTTGATCGTGACGAGAAACTCGGAAAAAATTAGGGCTTGTTTGGGAGTACAAATAGTCGGCTGCAAGTGCCAATGGGCGATCGCTTTTACCTGTTCCGCTGTATGAGTTGCACCCAATAATAAAATCGGAGCTTCTATCCCCGCTTCTCGCAATTCTATTCCCTCTGGAATTGTCGCCACTCCCAGCCAACTAGCACCTGCTGACAAAGCTGTTTGACTAATTGCGATCGCACCGTGGCCGTAAGCATCTGCCTTGACAACAGCCATCAATTCTGTTTGGGGAGATAAGATATTTTTAAGCTGTTTTATATTATGGGTTAAAGCTGCTAAATCTATCTCTACCCAAGCCCGCTGGCAAAGTCCGCCGTAACCGTCATATTGTACTATCGGGGGGCCTTCTTTTGTCGTTGCTTCTGCGGGTGTTTGTTCCCAACTCAACATTATTGCTCACTCCTACTTGCTGACACCATTAAAAACTGTTCGCACATTTTACACTGCATTTAATTATAATAGTATTTTCTATATAGCAATCCTAAATCATTTGTGAATTTCTTACTCCCTCCCCTTAATAAGGGGAGGGTTGGGGTGGGGTCAAAAACTTTNNCCTTAATAAGGGGAGGGTTGGGGTCAAAAACTTTACGACTCCTGCAAGGATTGCTATATTTTCCAATGTTAACTGGTGTAGCATAGTACCAAAACTACTTGGTAAAAATTATGGACGGACTGGCTTACCTGCATTTAGCTGAAACTTGGGAAACCCCTGCAAGTCAGCTTCAAAGAACTAATTATAAAACGCATCTGAATTTAGCTGCGACTCCTTTACTATTCTTGACGATCGCCCTGACCATCTTAAATTTGGTCAATCCCGCACTCGCCATCAGAAAAGGCGATTCAGGCCCGGAAGTTGCCGAACTCCAGAAGACTTTACAAAACGCAGGATATTTTCGCGGCCGCGCTACCGGATTTTACGGTTCTGTAACTGATGCTGCTGTGAGAAAGTTCCAAGCAGAAAATAATCTCAAAGTTGACGGAATTGTCGGCCCTAAAACTTTATCAGCGCTGAAAATTAAGCCGGAAGACACTAAATCAGAACCTGCGGCAAAAATCTCTCCCAAAGTCGATCAACCTTCCCCATCTCCTACTAAAACCGAAAATCAAAAAAAATCAGAAGATACCACTAAAACTCAGCCTTCACCAGCGCCTGCGATCGCAAATCCCACTCCAGAAACACCAAAAAAGCTCGCCCCTCCTAGCGCCAACAATAACGGCAAAATGACGCTGAAAAAAACTATCTATGGCAGCATATCGCCCAAATCAATAGTTTATTCAGGAGCGGGTTTGTTTTTTGCTCAAAACATGATGTACAGCCACACAATCACAGTTTACGACAGGAACTTTAAGTTAGTCAAGACTATTCCCGATCGAGTAAATTTGTCAAAGTTCGGGTTTTCCAAATTCAAGGGTAATTATCAAGGTTCCCCCGTTGAAGCTGCGTTTTCAAGTGATGGCAAATACGCCTATGTATCGAACTATCAAATGTATGGTTCGGGGTTTGACAATCCGGGAAGTGACAGGTGTTCTCCCGGAGCAAAACATGACCAAAGTTTCCTCTACAGAATTAATACCGCAACTCTGAAAATTGAAAAAGTAATTTCTGTGGGTGCTGTTCCGAAATTCAATGCGGTTTCGCCAGACAATCGCTTGGTGCTGGCGAGTAATTGGTGCAGTTGGGATTTGAGCGTAGTTGATACTAATAAAAACAGCGAAATCGAGCGGGTAAAATTGGGTGCATATCCTCGCGGTATTGTTGTCACTCCCGACTCAAAAACTGCCTACGTTGCTGTCATGGGTTCTTCGGATATTGCTAAAGTTAATCTCAGAGATTTTTCGGTAAAATGGCTGCGAAATATTGGCAATGCGCCGCGTCATTTGGCGATCGATCCTAATGGTAAGTATCTTTATGCGACTTTAAACGGTGAAGGGAATGTAGCAAAAGTTGACTTGAAAACTGGCGAAGTTGTGGATAAAATTTCGACTGGTAGTCAGCCTCGCAGCATGACAATTTCTGATGATGGTAAACTAATTTATGTTGTCAATTATTCTTCCAATACTGTGAGTAAAGTTCGCACGAGCGATCTGAAGGTGTTGCAAACGGTGAATGTGAATGCAAGTCCGATCGGCATTACTTACGATCCAGAAACTAATCAGGTTTGGGTGGCTTGCTATTCGGGGAGTATTATGGTGTTTCAAGATTAATATAGCTGCTTCCTGCTGTTAGATACCCGACTTCTT
>DPLL01000491.1 GCA_003542015.1 Microcoleaceae cyanobacterium UBA9251
TTTGACTCCGACAAGTACAGCAGCCTGCTATCTCAATATCAACCTCGAATCATCAAAAATGAAGATGAAAACGAGATATTTTTAGAAATAGTTGAAAAATTGCTTTCTCGGAACAATCTAACTCCCGAAGAAGATACTGTCCTAGAACTCTTAGTCAAACTAATTGAGGATTTTGAAGAAANNAGTCTAGAACCAGCGGATTTAGTGGAAATTATGGATACAATTGAGATAGTAACTCAAATCATTAATAACCAACTAGAAATTACAAAAAAACAAGCTGAGGCTTTGGGAAAGTTTTTTCATGTCAATCCGAGTTTGTTTCTGTGCAATTAATCGTAATAGAGACTTCTATTATATAATAGATTGAAACTTGTTGCCATCAGCCCTTTATCCCCCCTATCATGCTCCAAATCCGCCGCCGTCCCCCCAGCACCTCCGTCTCCGTACTCTACCTCAGCTACAAAATCGCCGTACCCGACGCCGAACCCCAGCACATCCTCGAAGAAATCGTCTGGGAAAAAGAAGTAGAAGTAGCCCAAAAGCGCGATCGCACGCCCTTAGCAGATCTTCACAAAAGACTCCCCTTCGCACCAAAAACCCGCGACTTTCTCGCCGCCCTCAAAAACGGCAAAACCAAACCAGCCATCATCGCCGAAGTCAAAAAAGCTTCCCCCAGCAAAGGCGTAATTCGTGAAGATTTCGATCCAGTGGAAATTGCCAAATCCTACCAAGAAAACGGCGCAACTTGCATCTCCGTACTCACCGACGAAAAGTTCTTTCAAGGCAGCTTTGAAAACCTCAGCAACATCCGTTCTGCGGTCGATTTACCCCTGCTTTGCAAAGAGTTTATCATCTATCCCTACCAAATCTATCTCGCCCGCATTCACGGCGCCGATGCCGTACTTTTAATCGCAGCCATTCTGTCTGACAAAGACTTACAATACTTTGTGAAAATTGTCAAGACATTAGGCATGACAGCCTTAATCGAAGTTCACACTCAAGAAGAACTCGATCGCGTATTAACCCTAGAAGGCGTAAACCTAATCGGCATCAACAACCGCAACCTAGCAGACTTTTCCGTCAGCCTAGAAACCACCAGCCAACTATTAGCCTCCCGCCAAACCGAAATCCAAGCAAAAGGCATCCTCACCGTCAGCGAGTCAGGAATCCACACCCCCGACGACCTCGCTCAAGTTGCCAAGGCCGGGGCCGGTGCAGTCCTGATTGGCGAATCCCTAGTCAAACAGCCCGATCCAGGCTCAGCTTTAGCCTCCCTTGCCGCCGACATCGCCACTCCCCATCCATTAGTGACAACTTAACAGAACCAAAAATGATAATGAGAGGTGGCATCAGAATTACTCATCTCTCTCTGCTCTTCCTCTGCGGTCTCTGCGGTCTCTGCGGTTAAATCATTCCGAAATAACCGTAAACGATATGAAACGCCAGACTGCTTGACAAATAGCCCTGAATTCTGATAATAGTTGATCTAGAAAAAACAGAAAACAGGCATTTATCGTTCACCTGTGATGCCCCTCATGCGACTTGCAATGGGGTGTCGGTTCACCGAGGTATGTCATCTTTCATGGAGCCAATTCCCCTTCCGTCGTACATTCACTACGAATTGCTACTTCAAATGTTGGAACGCAAAACGATGTTTGCTGTCAATCAAAAATCACCGCAGCAAGCACAAGTTCACCAACTGATCATTACTTTGCGGAAAGCCCTTGCCCTTCAGAAACAGTTAGAACAAAGTTGCGAGCGATCGAACTTAGCAGTAGAACACCGCTGGTCTCTCAATGAAACTAACCCTATATGAGCTAAAAATTAAAAAAATTAGGGTGCGGATTCGGCAATTGAGCTTTTTGATTTATTGTATATAACTCCCACCGAAATAGTTAGGACAACATCATGGACAACAAATTAATGCTGATGATTCCCGGCCCCACGCCGGTGCCCGAAGCGGCTTTGCTGGCGATGGCAAAACACCCGATGGGCCACCGCAGCAAGGAATTTGATGCGATTTTTGCAGAATGTACCGAAAACCTGAAATGGTTGCACCAAACTAAAAGTGACGTCCTGAGTTTAACCGTTTCCGGTACCGGCGCGATGGAAGCTGGGATTATTAATTTCTTGAGTGCGGGCGATCGCGTTTTAGTCGGCACCAATGGTAAATTTGGTGAACGTTGGGCCGAAGTCGCAGAAGCTTACGGTTTAAATGTCGAAATCATCAAAGCCGAGTGGGGCCAACCTTTAGACCCCGAAAACTTCCGCGAAAAACTCGAAGCAGACACAGACAAGCAAATCAAAGCCGTCATCATCACTCACTCCGAAACCTCCACCGGTGTCCTCAACGACCTCGAAACCATCAACCGCCACGTTAAAGCCCACGGTGAAGCTTTAATTATGGTCGATGCTGTCACCAGTTTAGGTGCTGCGAATGTGCCGATGGATGCTTGGGGAATCGATGTGATTGCTTCTGGTTCTCAGAAAGCTTACATGATTCCCCCTGGTTTGGGTTTTGTCGCCGTCAGCCCCAAAGCTTGGGAAGCTTACAAGACTGCGAAATTGCCCCGCTATTACTTAGATTTGGGCAAATATCGCAAAGACGCGGCCAAAAATACAACTCCTTTTACTCCACCGGTCAATATGTTTTTTGGACTGCAAGTAACTTTGCAGATGATGAAAGCTGAAGGACTAGAAAATGTCTTCGCGCGGCACAAACGCTTGATGACTACTACTCGCGCTGCTGTACAAGCTTTAGGTTTGCCCTTATATGCGGCCGATGATTGCGCCAGCCCTGCGATTACTTCCGTGATGCCGCCCGCCGCAGTAGATGCACAAAAGGTGCGGACTTTGATGAAAAAGAGATTTGACATTGCGCTAGCCGATGGACAAGACCATTTGAAGGGCAAAATCTTCCGCATTGGTCATTTGGGCTTTGTGTGCGATCGGGATATTCTAGCAGCTATTTCTTCCTTAGAAGTGGTGCTGCTAGAATTGGGTTACGAAGGCTTTACTCCTGGTGCCGGCGTTGCCGCTGCTGCGAAACTTTTAGCTGAATCTTAATCCAAGTTGTTAAAGGATTTTGGGTTTTAGATTTTAGATAAAATATAAAATCTAAAATCCTTTTAATATGCTTTGGCTAACCAATCAAAGATTTTATCCAATTGTTCTAGCGTCACCAAACCGTACTGCCACAATACCATTGGCAGGGAATTCGGGTCGCGATCGCGTTGTCGCTGTTCGTTAGCGCCAACACGTTCAGCGACATCAATTGACGCACGAGAAATCGCCAAATCTTCTTGTAAAAATCGAATTAATCTTGTGTATGTAGCGGGTGCCATGAATTTTGCCTCCAAGTGTAGGACACCATTTTCTGATGCGAACCTGATGTTTTTGATGAGTAATAAGCCAGTTTTAAATCTGTCTTGTAGCCGTTGATATCTTAGTCCTGGACGCCAAAAAACCGGGTTATCCGAAAAATCGTTGATTTATCCGAGAGCTCTTGACGCAGAAACCGGGTTTTTGGACCCAATCTGTCTTGTTACCGTTGAGATATGTTAAAACAGTGTGTCTAGTTGAGAATGCGAAGTTTTTTTGCTGAGTGCGAATCTCAAGCCAACCTTTCCCAAAAAGTGAAAGGTTTTGGTTTTTTTTCGCTAGGGGCTCGCAGGATGTGCGATCGAACCTAAACTGAGCACCTCGGCATCTTTGCAGCACGAATCTGAAAAAAAATCTGCTACTTCAAACTAATAAAACAGTTTCAGAGTTTAACTTCATCTGCCAAAATGTAGAATCCGCAAATCTACTTCCCAAAAAATAGGTGATATATGGCGATCGAACCTAAACCGGCTACCTGAAGTTAACTTTGCTAGTTAATTTTGCTCGTAGCATTGAGCTTCGGAGCAGTTTAGTAGATTTAGCTGGATTAAAAGAAGTTCCAGAGAATTTCTTTTTCTGCTGCGAGCCTCAGAGGCTGAGCATCGTCTCTCAGAATGAGCAGCGATTCGCTGACTCGTCTCTCATATCTACGACTAAAAATCTACCGCTTTGGCAAACAAGCTCAAGCCCAGACTGACTAAGATTGACATCGTAGCAAATCTTTTGGTATTTGTACTGACTTAATTATTAATAATTTAACAGATTTAATCAAGTTTTGTAAAGTTTCTAAATTTTTAGATGATAGCAGTCGCCAAGGCGATGAG
>DPLL01000499.1 GCA_003542015.1 Microcoleaceae cyanobacterium UBA9251
GGCGGAGGCACCCCCACCTTCGACATGGTGGAACTAGGCTTGAAAGACTACCCACTGGGTTTAGAATTACTGCTTTATGCGGGATTGCTGGTTGCTTTCGGCGTGAAACTGGCGATTTTCCCCTTCCACACTTGGCTCCCTGATGCCCACGGTGAAGCATCTTCTCCCGTGTCGATGATTCTGGCTGGTGTGTTGCTGAAAATGGGCGGATACGGACTGATTCGTCTCAATTTAGAACTTCTTCCCAAAGCACACGTTTACTTTGCACCGATTATGGTGGTGCTCGGCGTAGTCAATATTATCTACGGCGCGCTGAATTCCTTCGGCCAAACGAACATGAAGCGCCGCCTAGCGAATTCGTCGATTTCCCACATGGGATTCGTGCTCCTCGGTATTGCTTCTTTCAATGACTTGGGAATCAATGGTGCTCTGTTGCAAATGATTTCTCACGGTTTAATCGCCTCAGTTTTGTTCTTTCTGGCTGGCGTTACTTACGATCGCACCCATACAATGGTTATGGATGAAATGGGCGAGATTGGTACAGTTATGCCCAAAGTGTTTGCCTTGTTTACGGCTGGCGCTCTGGCTTCCTTAGCACTTCCGGGTATGAGTGGTTTTGCTAGCGAACTATCAATATTTGTGGGTGTGGCAACTAGCGATATCTACAGCGATTCTTTCCGCGCTGTGATTGTGTTTCTGGCGGCGGTTGGAGTGATTTTGACACCGATTTATTTGCTCTCGATGCTGCGCCAGCTATTTTACAATTCTGGAGCCGCAGCGGCTTGTGACATCCAGGATTTAGATTTGCAGAATCAGAGAAATAATCTGGATGAAGCGGTTTGTTTCGGTAATAGTTGCGTTTTGCCTGCGGATGCCAAGTTTATTGATGCTCAACCTCGCGAAGTGGCGATCGCATTTTGCTTTTTGATACCGATTGTTGGTATTGGTTTCTATCCGAAGATGGCGATGCAAGTTTATGATGCAAAGACTGTCGCAGTGAACACAGAAGTCCGGCAATCTTACATCCAAATTGCTCAGGAAAATCCTCGGATTTATGCGAAGGGAATTTTGGTTCCCCAAATTGCACAGGCTCAAAGAGCGCCTGCTTTGGGTAAAATTACAGGGTCTGAATCTGCATCAGTTTTGGGCATTTTCAAATAATTTTATCAAACTCTGTTTTTGTTGAGCATTGGGCGATCGCAGTCATCAAGGGCGATCGCTTTTTTGTTGTTCTATAGTATGCCCTATGCCCTAGGCCCTAGGCCCTAGGCCCATGATATTATAGCAACCGCCAAGGCTATTAAGGCGGTTTGTTTCTTGCTCCCTTCGACTCCGCTCAGGGAACAAGAAACAAAGCGCCTTGGCGACTGCTATACTTATCAGAACTTGTCAATTCGGCAATAATATTCGCCATATTCTCTCTAGCATATCCTACCTCAAGTGGCGATTTATTTTCCAGCACCGATGCAACTTTCGTCAGGATATTCAGCGGTTCTACAGCTCCCATATTTTTCAAAAACACAACTTGCAATCTATTTTTAACCAATCCTAAAATTGAGTGACTTACCTCGCCTTTTACCCCTTTTCTTTTAGCAATACTTGTGCTAAAATTGTGAGTCTTCAACAACTGCATTCTTTCGATTCCTTGGGTATTAATCGCCTCCAAAACCTCAGATATAATCTGAGCTACTAATCTGTCGCTAACATATTTCACCATCAAAGGCTGAAGCATAAAAACTGTTTCCCCGCCCTGATTAATTTTTTCGATCAGCGACCGACGACCTAAAGAATCCAGATTTTTGAGCAAATCAGAAAGCGACGACTTGATGAACATATCCTCTCGCAACTTCGCCAGGGAAATCGGACTTTGAGCAATCGCCAACCAGTAGGCCATATCGGCTTCCGCACTCGACATTCGATGGAACTGCTGCGCGAGCAAATTACTGATGTTTTCCTCAATAAATAATGCCGTTGCTTCCAAAAACTTAAAGACATTATCCTCGAAAAACTCGTGAATCGTTGCCGCCACAATTTTCAACGCTAACAGATTTCCTCCGTACCGCGTCATCAATATTTTCCAATCTTTATCTTTAGCTGATAAACCTTTTTCTTGAAAAATCTCCCGCGCAATTTCCGGGGAAATAGCTGGTTTTAAACAGCGCACTTTTTCGGCGGTTAGCAAAGCNNCGGTAGTGTCCCGCTAACTCTGATGGCTGCAAAATTGCTTCAAAATCGTCCAAAATCAGCAGACAGCGGGAAAAACGCAGATACTCAACCAGCCGGGAAATTTTGCCGTTGAGGTCTAGCGACAAATCGGGTTTTTGTTGGTTGGAAAAAACTTGAATTAAGTTAGTTAAAAAGTCTTGTACAGAAGGTGTCGATCGCAAAGAGCGCCAAACCACAAAATCAAACTCATGCTTGATTTGTGAGGCCAATTGCACCGAGAGAGTTGTTTTGCCGCAGCCAGCTAAACCCAGTAGCGCCACCAACCGACAATTATCTGATACAATCCACTGTTTTAAAGTAGTTAATTCTTGATTCCGTCCGTAAAAAACCGAAACATCCGGTGCTTCGCCCCAATCTTCTTGTCGGTGTCCGTTAGCGAAGCCCTCGGAGAGGATCGCAATCTTGGATAAAACTCCTCTACCTCTGGGAATAAAATCGATCGCTCCCGACTCGGTTTGGTATAACAACAGTAACTGATGCCTCAATTCCGACAACTTTCCAGGGCCGTTCCCCCCAATCTGAAACTTTTTGTAAACCTCGCCGAGTCTTTTGCGAACCGCAATATCGCTAATCCCAAGCTTGGTTGCGATTTTCGCCGTAGTTTGACCGTCGAGAGCCATAAATACAGTTTCTAACTCGGCATCTGTGACTGCGCGCTCTTTGGCGATCGTTTGCACAAAGTTCTGAGGAATCTGAGTAGTCAAGGTAGGAATCTCGCCTATACTAAAATATACATTTTATTATATTCTCTTACCTACACCACGGCTAAAATCCGAGAGCTTGAAGCAACCAGAATCCCCTGGGTTGTTTGAGAATACAGATACAACTCAAATAATTAGATTAGTTCAACTCCGCAGATTCATCTGTGGAGTCGATCTCAAATCTAAAATCTAAAATCTCAAATCGATTGACTCGGAAGAAGTTGCGCTATCCGCAGATAACTCCGACTGCGATGGGCTGCTGTAAAATCGCTGGCTAATCCCCAAGCTGACTTGCTTCATTAGCCAATATAAACTGGCAATTACTACAAAAGTTACAACCATTACTAAAACCGGACGCTTCCCAACCAAATCGTTCATTACGGTGTTAACTAAGGCATCGGGGTTAGTCAGGATGTCCCAAGTGTTGAAGCGGATAAATCGCCCTAAATAAATGCCGATCGCCGAAAGTGCGTGTATGGTTAACTCTGTTACCAGGACAAATTTACCCCAACCTTGTTGCTTTAAATAGTAACCCAAATTCATCACCGACAATACGTAAGCCTCAAGCCCTGCTAGCATAAACACGAGATATTGGGGAATCAAAGCTAGAGTCACCACCCACACCGATTTTCCCTCCTGAATCTGGCGAATCAGGTGAATGATATCAGTTAAAACGTAGGGTGCGTTTGGCAAAAAGGCGATAAATGCCAGAAAACCAGCCCACCAGCGGAGAGAACGAACTCCGCGCTGTCGCAATACCCAGATATCTACAGCCATTAATGCGAGTGTAATGACGATCGCCCCCAAAACGTAAGTTTTGCCCAAATCTTGCACAATGTGCTTCAGATAGAAGAAAAACAGCCTCATACTGGGCAAAAAAGTAGCTCCCAGGAGAAAACCCGTCCCCCAGATCAGCCAGCGCGATCGGGGTTTGCGAAACAGCCAAAAACTCAGCGCCAGCGGTACTAAACCTAAAAACAAATTCCAAGACATCCAGCGGACATTGTGTCCCATTGCGTGCAACGCTTCGATGATTAAAGCCATGAGTGATAATTTTATACAATTAAAGGTTTTATTCAGCACCGCTTCCCTAGCAGCTTGGATCTATTTTAGTCGTCTATCTAAAATCTTCAAGTCTTATTTGCCCATCGGAATCTGAATCTGAAAAGTTGTTCCTTTTCCTAGGGACGAAATACACTCTATTTTGCCCTTGTGTTTTTCCACAACTATCGAGTGGGAAATAGACATTCCCAACCCCGTACCTTTCCCCACTTCTTTCGTGGTAAAAAACGGATTAAAAATCTGATTTATCGCCTCCTCTGGGATGCCCGTACCATTGTCGGAAAATTCCACCATCACCGTTTTCTGAGTCGTCATCATAGTGCAAATAGAAATCCGGCCAGGATTTGTCTGTGCTTCCGCAACAGATAACTTGTGATATCGTTCCTCGATCGCATCAATTCCATTCACAATAATATTCATAAACACCTGATTCAGTTGGCTCGCGTAGCACTCCACCAGCGGCAAGTTGCCGAAGTCCTTAACTACTTGAATTGCAGGCCATGAATCCTTAGCCTTCAAACGGTGCTGCAAAATCAACAAAGTGCTCTCAATACCTCCATGAAGATCGACCGGCTTCATTTCCGATTCGTCCAGCCGCGAAAAATTACGCAGAGACAAAACAATCTGCCTGATCCGCTCGGTTCCCACCTGCATCGAACCCATAATTTTTGTTAAGTCTTCAACTAGGAAATCTAAATCTATTTCTTCTCTGCGATCGAGAATTGTTGAATTAGGTTCGGGATACTCCTGTTCGTAAACAATTACCAAGTCTAGCAACTGTTTGGTATACTGATCGAGATAAGTGATGTTACCATGAATAAAGTTAACAGGATTGTTGATTTCGTGAGCGATACCGGCCACCAGTTGCCCCAGAGCAGACATTTTTTCATTTTGAACTAGCTGAGTTTGAGTAGAGCGCAATGACCGCAGCGCTTCTTCGAGTTGTTGAGATCTTTCTCTTTCTCGCACCTCACTTTTTATGAGTGCTTCCTCTGCTTCTTTGCGAGTCGTAATATCCTGAGAAAATCCAATGATCACCTTGCACCGTCCCTCTGAATTCCTGCTAAAAATAGTATCCCGACTTTGCAGCCAAAACCATTGACCATTCGCCGCCAGCATCCGATACTCAATTTCCCAAACTTCCCCATCTTGAATTGCTGCAAAGCTAGCATGATGTTCTGCAACTTTCGTCAAATCTTCCTGGTGGATTAACTGATGCATAATCGACGCACCCATCGCTTCAATTTCGTCAAATGTATAGCCCAAAAGTGTACCTATCGAAGCATTAGCGTAGATATTTCGCTGTTCTTCTAAGTCGTAGAGATACAAAATACCGGGAGTAGCATCGGCGATTTTTTGAATGAATTGCTGACTCTCTTGCAAAGCTAACTCAGCTTGTTTGCGATCGGTAATATCAATGGTGATACCGTCCCAGAGAATATCGCCGTTTTCCTTAGCTTCTGGACGGGAAATCCCCTGAAACCATCTGAGTTTTCCAGAGGGAAGAATTAGCCGTCCTTCCCACTGCCAAGGTTGCAGAGTTTGGGCAGAAATAGCAAGGGATTCGTGATATTTTTGGCGGTGTTCGGGATGAACCAAATCTATTAACAAATCAGAATTTTGCTGAACTGCTTCTGGTTCTAATTCAAAGATTTCTCGGCAAGCCGGACTCATGTAAGGGAAACTAACAGAGCCATCTGGCCGCAATAAACTTTGATAAATCACCCCAGGCAAATTAGCTGTTAGCTTTTGAAATCTGCGATCGCTGGCTATTAATTCTTTCTCTGCTTCCTGGCGTTCGGCAATTTCTGTTTGCAACAGGTTAAAAGCTTTGCTCAATTCCGATGTCCGCTTGAACACTCTATTTTCTAAGTCTTCATTCAATTGTTTAAGACTTGATTCTGCTTGTTTGCGCTCGATCGCAATTCCGGCTAAATTACTTACCGATTCGATTAATTGCCACTCAAAATCTTGGGGAGTGTGTGGCTCAGAATAATACATCGCAAAAGTTCCCAAGACTTGACCCTGAGATGATAAAATAGGAGTAGACCAACAAGCTCTTAGTCCAAAACCTAAAGCAAAATCTCGATAATTTGCCCACAGCGGATCGCTGGCAATATCTGTAACGATCACCTGTTCGCGACGATAGACAGCAGTGCCGCAGGAACCAACATTAGGACCGATCGCAGTACCATGAACAGCAGCATTGTAACTCTCAGGTAAACTGGGCGCGGCTCCGTGCATCAGGTGTTTGCCTTCTCGATCTAAAAGCAAAATCGAACCGATCGCTTTTTTAGATTGCTGTTCGATATTTTTAACTAAGGCATTTAAAGTATCGCCGAGAGGAGCACTCTTAGCAATCATTTCTAATATTTGTTTTTGACCATCCAACAAACTTTCAGCCTGCTTGCTCTCCGTAATATCGCGGGCTACGCAAAGAACTGTGTTTGACTGCATTGGTGAAAGGCTAGCAGCAAACCAACTTTCTATGTTGCCAATTTCCAGGCTATATTCTAGTGAAAGCATCTGCTTTGTGTCGAGAGCAAGTTGAATTTGACTCAGGAAAAAATCTGCTGTTTCTGGTGGCAGGATATCGTGCATAGTTTTGCCGATAACTTCTGCCGGCGGTTTGTACAAAAGATCGGGATTTGTCGGCGCAATTTTCAGGTAGCATCCCTCCCGATCAATCACAAAAATTACGTCGTTCATGGCGGCAAACAAGGCCCGCAATTCAGCTTCAGAATCTTGCAGGGCTATTTCGGCAAATTTGCGATCGCTAATATCCGTTCCAATACACAGCACACCCGTCAAGCGTCCTTTCGCATCCAGCAAAAGTTGATTTTTCCAATCTACCCACACTTTTTCCCCATTGCTACGGATGTTTTCATTTTCATGTTTGAA
>DPLL01000543.1 GCA_003542015.1 Microcoleaceae cyanobacterium UBA9251
GATTGGGCGATCGCAATTGTTTCGTCTGTCGATCCGTCGTCGGATATAATCAGTTCTATGTTAGGGTAAGTCTGAGCCAAAGCGCTCTGAATTGCTTCGCCAATAAATGCTGCTCCGTTGTATGTGGGAATACAAATACTAACTAAAGGTTGTGCATTTTGTATTGTCGTAGCCTTAACCGCCGAGGACTTTTCAAACATTCCGCGAGACAAACTTTGAAAATTATCTGTAATTTCAGCAATATATTCGAGACGTTTTTTAATTTTACTCCCGGCTACTTGCGGATTGAGTAAAGTCTTAATTTCCTCAGCCCCTATTTGACCAATTTCCTGAGCTTCCTGGTAATTGTTGAAGACATGACGCATTAAATAAGCAGCGTGTTCTGTATCCGGTTGAGCCCACATATTGCCTTTTTTGTAAGGCCCACAATCTGCTTCAATTGGTACTAACTTATATTTTACCAAAAAGCTATTGCCGACATTCATGAATTCTGTATTGGATGAATAACCTGTCGCAATTACAGGTTTGCTATAAAACATGGCTTCAGCCATTGTTAAGCCGAATCCTTCGCAGCGATGCAGGGATAAGTAACAGTCGCAATTGTAGAGTAAACCGTTAATTTCATCTTTGGATAAATATCCGTCTAGATGTTTGATGTTTGTCGAATTTCCTAGGGCTGATTTTAACAATGCTAAATCTTTGACATTTTTTTCTGAGTTGGCAGATTTGAGAATCAATAATACGCTGTCATCTTCGCCAAAAGCTTGTTTAAATGCTTGAATTGCAGCTAAAGGATTTTTTCGTTCGATGCGGCTGGAAAAGTCGAATACAAACAGGAAAATAAATTTATTTTCTGGCAAACCCAAGGTTTGTCTGCTAAGATAAGATTGGGGTAAATCAATACTTGGCATGATTTTGATTACGGGAATTGGCGAGACTAGGGAAATTGCTTCGGCGCAATAGTTGCTGTAAGTCCANNCTGGAACCTGAATGTTTTAAGAAAGTGTTGACTTCATCGGCGTTGACTTGAATTAAGTTTACTGGATAAGGATTTTCTTGGCTAAAGTTTTGATAGGTGGTGTCTTGCTTGCGGTGCGGGCTGCGGGTAAAATTGTTGATTGCAAAGGGAATGCCGGCCGCTTCTATGGCTCTGATATTTGCTCTGACTCCTTCTCCAACTCCAAATTCGCCGTTGATGTAGCCGGCGATGTTAATTCCTAATTTAGGGTTCATAGTTTTTGCTATAATAGCGAAGTGGTTCCTGAGCGAAGTAGAAGGATCTTCTTCTTTTTCTTATATTTTTGCAGCTTTGGTGCTTGACAAATGTGCCGATCGCTATTGTATACTGAGATCGCCACGCTAATTACTCCGTTCCGACTGGAATAATATCGAATTATTGAACCGCGAAGACGCGAAGGAAACGAAGGAAGAGGAAAGAAGAAGTAGATTATCTTCTGCCGGGCAGGGAGTAAAGGATGACGGTCTGTGGTAATCTGTTATTCGGTTTCATTTTATTCAAAACTAATCAGGGAATTTGTAGAAAGTGATCGATCGCGTTAACCACGAACTCTTGAAGCTGCTACCCCCGGATGCCAAAGTCATTGTCGAAATTGGCTGCGGTACGGGCTCTACAGGCGCGCAGTACAAGCTGATCAATCCCCACTGTCAATATATTGGCATTGAATGCGATCGAGAAAAAGCCAAAATTGCAGCAGATCGGCTAAACTGGGTGGCGATCGCCAATATCGAAGAAACAGACATCGCAAGTCTCGACATCGCCCCAGAAACAGTCGATTGTTTGGTTTTTGGCGATTTGTTACCTTACCTAAAAAATCCTTGGGATATCCTCAAACAGTATAGTGCTTTGCTGCATCCAGAGGGGCAAATTTTCGCCAGAATTCCCAATGTTCAATACTGGCGGCTCATTGTCAATCTGTTGCGGGGGCACTGGGAAAATCCCGACAACAAGATGCAGCACTGGTTTACCCTAGAAAGTATTAAATCACTGTTTGCTCAAGCCGGATTGCAGGTTTATGAATTGCAAGGAAAGGGACAGAAAACTGAAAATTTTGCCCAATTTCAGCAATTGCTGCATCCAATGGTAAAGGCATTAGAGCTAGAATCGAGTAGTTTTGCTACGGAAACTGGTGCTGAATATTATATTGTGCGATCGACCAAAACGCCCGTACAACCCCGCAGATTGCTGATTCAAACCATGATTATGGCTCCTACAGGGTGCGATCGCCTGCGAGTTTTGGAACCAGACAAATTTAGTGCTACAATTCCCGGTGTCCGCACCGTATCTGGAGTGAAAACAGCAGAATTAATTCCCCCGCTACCTGCTGAAGAAAAAGTATTCATTTGGCAGCGGACAATTATGCAGTATCCAGCCTATATTCCCCGAATTAAACAACTTTTACAACAAGGCTATTTAATAGTAGCTGAAATTGACGACAATCCCATCCGTCGCCGGGAATACGCAGACAACAATTACCTCAGTTATCGTGGCTGTCACTGCGTTCAAACTTCTACAGAACCCCTTGCCAAAATTTTGCGGCAGTACAATCCCAATGTTGCCGTATTTCCCAATCAATTAGCTTATTTGCCGGCACCACGCACTTATTCAGAAGATACAGTCACAATATTTTTTGGCGCGCTGAATCGCGAAAAAGATTGGCAGCCAATTATGGCCGCGCTTAATCGAGTTTTAGTCGCTCACAAACACCGGATTAGAGTTAAAGTGATTCACGATCGGCGATTTTTTGAATCCTTGAAAATAGAGCAAAAAGAATTTGAACCATTCTGCTCTTACGAAGGGTATCAAGAAATTATGTACAGTTGCGATATCGCTCTCTTACCGCTTGTTTCTAACCCGATTAATGAAATGAAATCTGACTTAAAATTTATTGAATGTGCGGCGCGGGGAGTAGCGGTTTTGGCAAGTCCCACGGTGTACGAAAACTCGATTGTTGAAGGTGAAACCGGGTTGATTTATAGCTCTGAAAAAGAGTTTGAAATTAAGCTGAATTTGCTGATTTCTGATGCTCAAACGCGCAGGCAAATAGCTGGGAATGCTTACGACTGGGTACGCGACAACCGCTTGCTGTGCGCGCATTACCGACAGCGCCGAGACTGGTATCTACAAATGCGCGACGAGTTGCCGCGTCTAAATGCTGAGTTGCGCGATCGGCTACCAGAATTATTTGATGACTAAATGCGGTAAGATGTATAGAGGTTATTGTGCGATCGTTCTGTTTTATTGTTTAATTTTTAATTGTTAATCCACACAATGCGAATTCTATTCACTATTGCCCACTTTTACAATGCCAGCGGCGACGGAAAACACGCTTCCCAGCGAAATGATCCGCAACCACGACTCAATGCTTTAACCACTTGTGTGACATCGCTGCAAGCTTTGTACGGCAAGTCTCAGTGCATGATTGACATTAGCGAATGTGCCACTATCCCCGCAAATCAAGCTCAAAATCACGAAATTGATATTGTTATTTGCACTACTCAAGGCTATCATCTGTTGCCTCAACTGCCACTACAGCCGAAATCTTTTATGCACCATGCTACGAAATGCGAACCGCTGCTGTTGGGGTTTGAGTGTCAGGCAGTTTTACGTGCTTGCCTTGACAAATATGATTATTTCTGTTACTTGGAAGATGATTTAATCTTGCATGATTCGTGGTTTTTTAATAAGTTAAACTGGTTTAGGCATCACGGGGGAAATGGCAATTTGTTGCAACCAAATCGCTATGAGCTATCGCCTCAAGGGCCTGTTTTTAAAGCATATATCGATGGCGATTTAGCACCGTATGCGACTGCAAAATTTCAAAATGTGGAGGAACAGCGGCAGTTATTGGG
The DNA here is from genome assembly GCA_003542015.1 of Microcoleaceae cyanobacterium UBA9251. Taxonomy (GTDB): domain Bacteria; phylum Cyanobacteriota; class Cyanobacteriia; order Cyanobacteriales; family Microcoleaceae; genus Microcoleus. The sequence goes on from DPLL01000543.1 coordinate 3,871, forward strand.
CAAAATCATGGAACAAAAAATCGCTTTTGAGCGAGCTTTAAATCCTCATTCTGGCTGCTATTTTTTGAATGCGGAACAGATGAAACACTGGGCTAAGCAGTCTCATTTTTTGGACAGGGATACTAGCTTTATTGGCCCGCTGGAAAGTGCGGCAACTTTAGGCATTATGCGGACTTTTAGAGTTTACAAGCCAGTTTCTGCTTATGCTAATTTTTTGGAGATTCAACACTTTGGGTCTAGTTTTCTCAAGTTGATTGGTAATAAGGTGAGGCTGTCGGAAGCAGGATGAGTTGCATTATCGGTAAGCCAAGTTAAAAAACAGCATGATTTAACCTTTCTAGGGCGCAGAGTTAGAGCAGAGAGAGATGAATAATTCCCATACCAAGGGATTTGATATTACCCAGGATTCACCGTCTTGATTTTGCTTTTGATTAAGCTGTCAAAATATCGCCGATTCTCACATTGCCGCTGTTGATAATTTTAGCTAAAATTCCGGTTTGTGCGTGACCGAATTCTTGTTGCAGTAAACTGAGTAGGGCAATATCCCGATCGCCCGTTTCTGGATTCACTTCTATATTGACACAGCGACCAATTCGTGCTGCAACTTCGATTCGTGCATTACCTAATTGAAACTGTTTACCGATTAACTCAAATTCTGACCAAGCTTCCATACCTTCTAGCACAATATTCGGCCGAAATCGCCGCACATCAATGTTTTCGCCCGCCCTTTCTGTTAATTGGTCTAATGTTGCTTGACTGAGTAAAGAAATGTGTACGGGTTCTCTGTCAGGATAGCGAGTTTCGCCGCTGCTATTTCCTGCTAAATGCAAAGCTACTCGCTGCGGGTGTCTGGCTTCTTTTGTGGGTTCAATTGTCGCTAGATATTCGGTGAAAAAGCTGCTGATGCGATCGCGCCCCGCTGCTGTATTTGTTTCTGCTGTTAATACTCCAACTCCTTGACGCTTAACTGTTAAAAGGGCTGTTTCCGCTTCGTAATGGCACTCTAGGGCTGCTAACAGAGGCCAATCGTTTTGAACAGCAAAATGTTTTTTGCTCATCCAAGGCGCGTTTTCTGCGGGCATCTTTGCTGCTTCAATACGATCGGCAAACATTAAGGCAAAAGCGCGATCGCCTTTAATTCCATGTCCCATTGTCAACACAAACTCTGACATTTCTTGCGGTGTCAGCCCTTTAATTGGGTAAGTAAATAACTGTTTTACTGTTGCAGTTGTCATCTTTTTTTTATGGGAACTAAACTCTTGTCCCACCCTTATTAAGGGGGGCTAGGGGGGATCTCCGGGTTGAAAAACACGCCCTGGGGATTCTGTTTTTTGAGGTGGACTTACTTAATGCAATTTGAACTCAACTCTTGTCCCACCCTTATTAANNGGGGGCTAGGGGGGATCTCCGGGTTGAAAAACACGCCCTAGGGGGTATCGAATATCTGTCACAAACATTAATATAATTGCTATAAAAAGCGGATTACGCTAGCAATTGATAGCGACGAATATCTGGCGGTGCAACCGCTAAACCTTCTAATTTCAGCACGGCGGCTTGAATGTGATTTGAAGCTAGATGTAGTTCCAGCAAAGCGGCACTTTCCCACTCTTCAACAAAGGTAAAATCGGTGGGATCGGCTTGATTTTGCAGGAGTTCGTATTTGATACAGCCTGCTTCTCGGCGAGTTGGCTCGATAATGCTCAGCAGAAGATATTTAAGTTCTTCTACTTTGTCGGGAAAGGCCATGAGGCGTGCGACTACTCGCAAGGTTGCTTGGGACATAGGAGAAATGCCACTCACTAAAACAATTACTATTTTACTCACAATAACCCAAAAATGTCGATCGGTCAATCGATTTTAGATTTTAGATTTTAGATTTTAGATTTAGGCGCTTTGGCCTCAGAAACCCGGTTTCTTGCTAGATTTTTNNAGAAACCGGGTTTCTTGCTATATGATACCTTCGGCTCTCAATCTTTGGGATAAAAGCGCTTATTTTCTGTAGAATATTCCCAGGCGATCGCCTCCGGGTCTTTTTCGCGACTCCACTCGGTAAACTCCGGCTTAACTTTCCACTTACCAATAGTGCTAGCGTGAACCTTGAATCTACGAGATAGTTCCGTCTGCGTAAAAGAAATTTTCGGATTTTCTGTTACCTTATTTTTGGCGATGGGAAATAATTCTGGACTTTTATCTGGTGTTTTTCCCCGCGTTATTTCTGGCTCCTTAACAGCTATTTTCTCCGCAGGTGTTTCCTTTTGGTTGACAGTTGGAGCCACTTGAAAATAATACAAGATTCCGCCTTGCTCAGTCACTTCAAAATCCGCTGCAAACTCCGAGGCCCGTTTGTCCAGATACTCTTGAACTTTTGCACCGGGGAGTTTCGCATTCATGGCTAAATCCAAAGCCGTCACTCGTCCTTTATTTTCCTTAATTAATCGGTAGAAAACCGAGTCTAAATGAGCGAGTTGATTTTTTTGCTGCTGCTGATAGAGTTTGTAAGCCCAGCCCAGGCCCGCCGCTGTTACGATCGCCCAAAACATCCTTCCCGACTCAAAACTGGCAACCGCCGTCAAGGAAATAGGCAAAAGTAGGGTAAGATATCCCCAAATGCTGCCTTTATGTAGGTTATTGCTATTTTTGACCATAGTTCCTAAATAGGGACGTAGTGAGGATTCATGTACTTTTTTCGCCAACAAATTGCCATCGTTATCATATTTTTTGCTTGTTGTCTGCTGACAGTAAGTTGCGCCGATAGCCCTGTTGTCCAGTGTACTAAATTTACTGAAATTGTTACCAGAGGGAATGCTCTCATTGATACTCAGAAAAATAACAATGATGTTGGAACTACAAAAAACTTAGCTAAAAACTTAAACCAGACAGCGCAACAATTGGAGTCTCTGCGACTCACAGATACAAACCTCAAACAAATTCAGATTCAGTCGGTTAAATCATTCCGGGAGATGGGTCAAGCATTGGGCGATATAGGCAAAGCTCTTGAAGCTGGAAATCTGGCTTCTACAAGTATAGAAGGTCGAGAGCAAATCCAAAAAGCTCAGACTGATATTGTCAGAGCCGGACAGCGGGCTAATCAAGCCGCAGCAAATCAAGATGCTTTGACTGAGAAACTGATTAATTATTGTAAGAGCGATCGATAGTCATTAGTCAGTGGTTATTTGTTATTTGTTATTTGTGAGGGTCTACCAATAACCGATAACAAATAACCAGCAACCAATGCTCAAGGCCCAATGCCCCAATGCCCAATGCCCAAATTTAATGATGAATTTCTAAATTCAAAATATAGCAACCGAGTTGCACTTTTTCCGACCACAGCTCATATTCTAACCGCAGGTGTCCTGGTTCTGGCCGTCCTGTCAGCGTTAATTGGCGGGTGAAATTGCGGAGTCGCAATTGTGCAGGATTCGCCAGTGAATCTCCCTGAAGCCAATAACGACTCAGACCATACATTCCTCGCTCCCATCCGTGGCGGTAACTATATTTGCCGTTTCCTTGCATGGTCATCACTACTCGATATGGCGAAACTTCTAGCCACAATAACCTGGGTTTTGTAGCAGTTGGCAAGATGGCCACTTGCTCGGAAGAATCCTCGGGAAATTCGCGATCTAAAATTGCTGGTTCGTGCAATAGCAAGTGAAAGCGATCGCGGTCTTTTTGATACAGTGTACCAGCGGTTTCAACCACTGACCACATGGGTAAATCTGTGGATACCAGCGATAGACTTACAGGCTTTCGGTGATGCGTTAGCATAATAAAAAATGTATGATTTGTTGTGGACGATTATCAAAAATCTAACATGGGCGATCGACAATCTCCAATTGTTCGATCGTCAGTCAACACTCAAAAACTTGCGAACAACTGACAGCAGCATATATAACCTACCCAGATACAGGGATAACATTTGTAAATTTATAGTAAGATTCTTGTGAACTCTATACATTTACGATCGATCTCTGGTACTGGTTACAACTGACAACTGACTGTCAGAGCCGGTTTAATTAGCCTTTGAGTTAACCGCAGACATTTTGAAAAAATCCGCCCCCATAGCAAAAATAACTGACTTGGGACTGGGAAAACGGTAGGATAACTAACGCTGTCCCATCCCAGTTTATCTCAATGCAAGCTGCCATCATCACTACTACCCAAATCGGCGAAAGTCAAACTTTAACAATTCAAAAACCAGCCTCGGGTTTGTCCCTGACCGGGAGGATTCGCGTTCCCGGCGACAAGTCGATTTCTCACCGAGCTTTGATGTTAGGCGCGATCGCCAGCGGTGAAACCACCATTGAAGGACTGCTCTTGGGAGAAGACCCCCGCAGCACCGCTAAATGTTTCTCCCTGATGGGAGCCCAAATTTCCTCACTCAACGCCGAACGGGTCACAGTCCGAGGTGTCGGAATTGGCCAGTTAGAGGAGCCTATCGAAGTCTTGGACGCGGGTAATTCCGGCACAACGATGCGGCTGATGTTGGGGATTTTAGCCTCTCATCCGGGGCGTTTTTTTGCGGTAACGGGGGACAGTTCCCTGCGATCGCGCCCCATGTCCCGCGTCATTAAACCCCTGCAACAAATGGGAGCCCAAATTTGGGGGCGGCGGGCTAATTCTTTAGCACCTTTAGCCGTACTTGGACAGCAGTTAAAAGGGATTCACTACCATTCTCCGATCGCCTCGGCTCAAGTTAAATCTTGCATTCTCCTGGCCGGTTTGATGGCCCAGGGAGAAACTACAGTTACAGAACCCGCTCTGTCGCGGGATCACAGCGAACGGATGCTGCGAGCCTTTGGAGCCCAATTGACCGTCGATCCCGAAACTTGTAGCGTCACAGTTACCGGCCCGGCCCAACTACAAGGGCAGAATGTCATCGTACCAGGAGATATCAGTTCCGCAGCGTTTTGGTTGGTCGCCGCTGCGATCGTCCCTGGTTCGGAGTTAGTAGTGGAAAACGTCGGTGTCAACCCAACTCGTACAGGCATTTTGGAAGCTTTGGAAATGATGGGCGCCGACATTCAACTACAAAATCAGCGACTGGCTGCTGGGGAACCAGTCGCCGATATTTTAGTCAGGAATTCCGCCCAGTTGCGGGGATGCACCATTGCTGGCGACTTAATTCCCCGACTGATTGACGAAATCCCGATTTTGGCAGTAGCTGCGACATTCGCGTCCGGTACTACCATAATTCGAGATGCGGCTGAGTTACGAGTCAAAGAGAGCGATCGACTAGCTGTGACTGCTGCGGAACTCAACCGCATGGGAGCCCAAATTACCGAGTTACCCGACGGTTTGGAAATTACCGGGGGAACTCCTTTAACCGGCACTGATGTTGACAGCTACACTGACCACAGAATAGCTATGAGTTTAGCGATCGCAGCCCTCAATGCGATCGGCACAACCACCATTCACCGCGCCGAAGCCGCCGCCATTTCCTACCCCGACTTTACCGCCACTTTGCAACAAGTTTGTCATCAAAATTAAGAGACTGAGGGGGGAGTTGGAAATTGGGCATTGGGCATTGGGCACCTGTGCTGAGCCCTTCGACTCCGCTCAGGGGCCACGTAGCCGAAGTATTGGGCCTTGGGCCTTGGTTGCTGGTTATTTGTTATCGGTTATTGGTAGACCCTCACAAATAACAAATATAGCCTTTCTCAGTTAGGTGGGTACTAGGTAATGGGTCATGGGTAATGGGTCATGGGTCATGGGTCATGGGTAATGGGTCATAGGCACTGCCGCCAGCGTCGGGAATAGCGAGCGAAATAATAGCTGGGAGCTGCTCGATCTCAAATTACCAATCCGGCAATTACCAATTACCAATTACCAATTACCGACCCCCTTGGTGTACCGCACTGTTACTGAGAACCGCTATAACAAATAACCACTGACTCCTGACTAATGACCAATGACTAATGACTTCTTCTAAGAATCTTTGCCCACAACTTGTTCTTTTAAAGATTCTATTTCCGCCAATAACTCTTGGCGATTAGAAGCTTTCAGCATATAACGGTAAACAAACCAGCCAGTATATCCAATGCCGATTAACTCAAAAATAGGCGCTGCCAAAGGTACATCGTTAAGGGCATCGAGCACCCCTAGCGTCACCTTAATAGTAATGCCGCCAGCCAGGATTAAACCAATAGTTACGATCGGCTTTTGATATTCTGCAAAAAAATTCGATACATAGGTCGGCAGTTCCGACAGAATTGTCACAACTTGGTCTTTAATATCTTGGAACTGATCTGTCGGTGTCTCTGTGGTTGTCACTGTAGTTATCACCCCCGGTTTGTCAGTCACCATGTCTATTTTGGTGATTTCAGTTATTGTTTCTGTTTCGTCAGAAAAGTTGGCCTGTGTCATTGATTCTTCCTCACTTTTAATAGTTTTGATTTTTCAGTTTTGAGGGCCTGAGTTTTCAGTTTAAACCCCCATAGCTGTAGCTAGGGTATTGAATATGATAGACAGTCTGGGAATTCCTCCCCGTCTAATTCTCCCGAAATTAGCAGACCCTCCACACTTCCCGGACTAATTTAGCAGACTAAAGCATATCTGCACAAATTGTCACCCAAACTAACTATCTAATCTGATTTTAAACAATTGCGATCGCGGTTGTAGGCAGGACTGGATTTTGCGGTTGAGGGACAAAATCATCCCGACTGCTAGGGAGAATCAGCCGGAATTCGCAGCAGAGTTAGATCTAAATCCCTCGCTGCTGCTAAATCGACGTGATTGAATCCGGCGGTTCTCATGGCTAGTCACCGAATGCCGTTTTGGGCGATCGCCAACAGTGTTTTCGCCTCTAGCCGATAGTTGACGAAGACCCAGGCGGCGGTCAATCCAGCACCCAAAACCCTGGTTTCCAAGTTCAGGCGCGGTTCAAAAAAAACCAAGTCCTGTGTGCGATCGACATTCGCTGCTTCCAGAAATGTGCGATCGCAGGATTTGGTACTGAATACGGCTACCTTCATGATTTTTGCCTGCAAATCCAGTAATAGTTGGCAGTTCTTCCCAGCTTAACTCCAAACCTTACTTTTTTTAATTAAATTTCTTAAACTAAACTAAGCAGCAATCATTAATCGACCATCACCCAGGAGAACACCAAATGCGTAAACAACTCAAAACAATCATCTATGAAATTTTAGAAGTCTCAGACAGCACTAATTTCTACAGCTTCGCAGATGCTCTTATTATTCCTTTTTTAAATCAAGCCCATCGCCAATTCGAGTTCTAATTACAGGCGACTTTCACTCGCGACTACACAAACAAATCCCGCCTCCACGGGCTAAGAATACACGGATTAATGTTTTTTACTTGCTCCTACTGACTACTGACTACTGACTAATCACTAATAACTAATTACCAATCTGGCGGCAAATTGTAATATTCCAGAGTCGATCGATCTTTTAGCAATTCTTGAGTTTGCTCATCTACCCGAATCTCACCCTCAGCCAAAATTAACGCCCTTTGAGTCGTTTTCCCAATCCAATTCAAATCGTGGGAAGCGATCAAAATTACCTCGATCGGCAATTGCGACAAAACCTTAGCCAAATGCCTGCGCCACGAGGGATCTAGTCCATTTGTCGGCTCATCCAAAATCAAAATTGCCGGCTCCAAAGCTAAAATAGCCGCTAGCGCTGCTAACCTTCTCTGACCCCCAGAAAGTTCCTGGGCCGAACGATTCGCAAATTCTACTAAACCAAATTCTGCTAAAAGAGACAAAGAGCGATCGCGCGCCACTCCCAGTGGCATCCCATAATTGCGCGGCCCGAACATTACATCCTCTAAAATAGTCGGCATAAATAGCTGGTCATTTGCATCTTGAAAGCAAAATCCAATCTGCCTCCTTACTTGCGATAAATTCCCCTGTTCCAACTTTTTTCCCTGCACTCTAATCTCCCCAGATAGAGGAATTTTTAAGCCAATTAAGTTTTCTAACAAAGTGCTTTTGCCCGCCCCTGTCAAGCCGAGTAGAGCAACTCGTTCTCCCGGTTCCAAGGTGAAGGAAATTCCTTGCAATACTGGTTTTTGCTGTGGATAGCCGAATACTAAGTCTTGCACTTCGATTGTTGGCACTGATTGGAGATTAGTCATCCGATTTGAGATTTGAGATTTGAGATTATTGCAGAATTGCGACCGCGAATAAATCCCTTCGCCGGTCGATCAGACCCTACCCTACTGCCCCGCCGGTTGCTATAGTATAGTAAGGGAAATTTTACTTGATTGAAATAAAAAAAAATCGCCATTTTTTTTAGGGTTAAACCCTTGACTCTCACCATTTAATCAAGTATAATCTAATAATGGGAGTGGTGGCATTTTTTTTATTTGTGCCACCACTCCCATTATCTAAAATATACCACAAAAAATCCACCAAAGTCAATAGGTAATCCTTCTTTTTTATGCCGCAGCTCAACGCAGCTCAACACTTCGGAAATTGCATCCGCGTTCATCCCTGTTCATCCGCTGAACTCTTGAACTCTGCGGTAAAAAACTCCCAATCCAACTAGAGCACTCGCCCAATAAGTTAGGACAAATTCTGGTAGGGAGGACACTGCTATCACCTTAGCAGAAATTTGGGTTCAGCAGTCAGTTCTGATGAGTTATTTGTTATGCTCAAATTTACCAGCACCAATAACTAATAACTAATAACTAATTTGAGATTTGAGATTATTGCAGAATTGCGACCGCGAATAAATCCCTTCGCCGGTCGATCGGACCCTACCCTACTGCTCCGCCGGTTGCTATAGTATAGTAAGGAAAATTTTACTTGATTGAAATAAAAAAAAATCGCCATTTTTTTTCGGGTTAAACCCTTGACTCTCACCATTTAATCAAGTAAAATTAGATAATGGGAGTGGTGGCATTTTTTTTATTTGTGCCACCACTCCCATTATCTAAAATATATCACAAAAAATCCGCCAAAGTCAATAGGTAATCCTTCTTTTTTAGGGCCGCCGATCAACACTTCGGAAATTGCATCCGCGTTCATCCGCGTTCATCCGCTGAGCTCTGCGGTAAAAAACTCCCAATCCAACTATAGCACTCGCCCAATAAGTTAGGACAAATTCTGGTAGGGAGGGCACTGCCATCATCTTAGCAGAAATATCGTCACAGCAGCGCCCACTCTACTGCTGTTACTATCTCTTAACTGCTCAGGCGGTTGCTATAGAAGTCATACCAAATCCGCTGACCTAACCCCCCTTTTTAATAAACCGCGAAGACGCGAAGGACACAAAGAAGAGGAGGAATATCTGGGGGTGTAGAGGCGGATTTGATATCTGAATTCAGTTGTTATTAGTTATTTGTTATTATCTCATTTCCCAGCACCAATAACTAATAACAACTAACCCATAGCTAATTACAATTTACCATAAGAAGCTATGGTTAATCCGGCAGTCATTAACATTGTTACTGTCAGCCAGATTCGCTCTTTTGGTGTTGATTTTGAGTCAGCAGGCAAACTTCCTTGATAGCCGCGAATTAGCATGGCTGCATGAACTCTTTCTGCCCGATCGAGACTTCGCAAATAAAGCGCTCCGATCATGGAAGCACTAGCGTAGCGCAGCCATCCACCCGTACCCGATAAGCCTCGTAGTTCAGCCGATCTTTTCATGCGGCTGACTTCGGCTAGCAAGATTTCTAAGTATTGTCCCGCTAACAGCACAATCTCTTGTAAGCCTGCTGGTAGCGGCAATCCTTTGAGGGCTATTCCGAAACTGTGCGGCGGCAAAGTTAGCAGAAAACTGTTCATAATTAGCAGACAAATTAGGGAACGTAGCAACAGAAAACTGGCTCTTTCCCAACCTTGCGGCAGCACTAATAAGGAGAGGAAAATTAATTCTACTCCTAACAGTTGTACTAGGGTTCGCAGCGGCGCTCTCAGCCACAATGACCACACAAGTGCGATCGCCCCATAAATTCCCAGCCACAGCCAAGCGCCTGTCTTCATAAAACCAATGCCAATCACAACTGTGAGAGACAGCCGCAGTCGAAAAGGTATCGATAGTTTAGACATCTTTCGGTTTAATTAACTGAACAATCCCAAAGGCTGTCCCGAAACTGACAGCAGAGCCTAAAAGTCCAGCAATGCTAGTACCGATAGGCTGTTCTTCTAATCCTTTAACACCGTAATCTGCAAAAGGAGTAGGATTTTCAATCGCCACAGCTTCTTTATCTTTAAAACCGTATTTTTCCGCTACTGCTTCTAACCCGTCAGGCCAACTTGAAGCAAACAGCGACAGCACGCCACTAATTAATAACACCCCAATTACTGGCACTAACCATTTCTGCAATTGTGGCTGTTCTCCTGGTAACAAATCCGGTCGTACTTTGACAAGATAAGTTAAAACACCGCCTGTAATTAGCCCTTCGCCAATCCCAATTAAAATATGAACACCTACCATTGCTGGCAATGCAATATTCAGCGCTACTGTTCCAGAAATTGCCAATTCGATCGCCACACAAATCGCAGCTGCAACAACGCTGAGGCTGGCTGCCATCCCCGCAGCTAGCGGCAAACGATTTCGGGAACCTCCCAACAGTCGCTGCAATGGCTGCAACAGCCACCAGCCCACCCAAATTCCGACTAGCCCCATATTAAAAATATTGGCTCCCAGGGCGGTGATGCCCCCATCGGCAAATAAGACGCTCTGAATTATAAAAACCGTGCTCATCGCCAGAGTTGCCGCCCAAGGGCTCCCCAAAACGACAGATGCTAGCGCGCCTCCTAACAAGTGCCCGCTGGTGCCGCCTGCTACGGGAAAGTTAATCATCTGGGCTGCAAACACGAAAGCTGTGGTTAAACCCATGATTGGGGCTTGTCGCAGCCCAAGACTTTCGCGCGTTCGATTCAAGGCAACTGCAATTACTGCTGCACTTGCTATGGCGGTGGCAATGGCTACGGGCGGTGAAAGAAAGCCATCAGGTATGTGCATTGATGTATCCTAAACGCGAGAACTCCTAATCCTTTAGTCAACTATTTTTTACAAAACTTTACAACCCCCTCTGGGGGTATTTCTGCGGGCGGGCGATCGGGGGACTTGTGACGGGCGATCGCTTATTCGATATAGATTAGCGCCTCAAGGGCAGAATTTTGAGGATGAGAAATGTAACATTAAATAATCCTGAAGAATTATTCTGATATTTTACCGCCCCCCCCCACATTCAAGCTTTTTGATAAGAATTATCAATGTTTGTTTACAGATTAGACCTCTTGCCAAAAAAATATGTGTTATCCTTAAAAATTTGCTCAAGTTTAGGTCAAACTTTGAATTATTGGGTTGATTGTCATCTCCTTGAACTTGCCCAGCCTGCTAGATTATAAAATAGTCTAAACTTTCGATAATAGCACAAAATTATTTTGCAAGATGTCTAATGGAATCACACATTAAAATAACAATGAAACTTGCACATTTTTCCAGCACCGACTAAAGGTTAGAGTCGATAGAGGCGTTGCCACCTCTACCTCTCCTTCAGAACCGTGCTTGAGACTTTCACCTCACACGGCTCCTTGATAATTCCATCCTTGTTATGGATACGATTCAAGACCAACTATCAGGTTTTAACGCCTTCTTTAGAGCGTATTGACCCGTCTGTTGCTGTCTTTGTATCGTGGCAGTGTTTATGTAGAAGTTGTAAGTTGTCATAGGTGTCTTTTCCACCTAACGAAGTCGGTTTAATATGGTCAACTTCTACAATTTCCGTACTGGTAAAGTACAAACCACAGTGAGAACAAATACCCTTTTGTCGTTTCATTAATTTTGCAACCCTGGTAGGAGTTTCTGGGTATTCGCCTCTTCGCTTGCTCCAATAAGTCCAGTTTCCATCAAACGGACTGGCTACACCTTTGACTTTTGTATGCCGTACAATTGGCGTACTTGTCTGGGTGAGCAATTCCATTCCATCTTCGGTACTGAAACACCAATTACGGTTGTCTACTGTTCTCCAGTATTTGTCCTTATTGATGCTACCTTTTCCCCTTGATTTAGCCCAAGCTCTTAACTTTTGCCATGTCAGCCTATCAACCTTTGAGTAGGTATCTTTACTAACGACTGTTGAGTAATAGTTTGACCATCCCCTAATAATTGGATTCAGCTTGCTGATTAATGCAGCTTGGGGGGTGGTTTTATGGGTGTCTATTACTTTAGCGATTTTGACTAGATGGGTTTTTATCTTGGCTTTTGAGGGTGTGATTAATGTATTAAAACCTAGTGGTGTTCCGTTTGTGTTTTTGGCACATCTATATGTACCTGAGTTGTATTGTTGTACGTGGAACCCCAGAAACTCAAACCCAACATTTCCATCTAATTTGTTAAGGGTGTGGGTGAGTTTTGTCTTGCTTGGTTTTAATTCCAATCCCATGTCACGTAACCACTCAGCAATTATCTCTTGACACTTCTTGACTACGTTTAAATCCTCATGGACGATTACGAAGTCATCGGCGTATCGGATTAGGTTAAGGGCTTTGCGATTTTTTTCTTTCTTCCCTTTTAGTGTTTCCGCGTACTGTTTAACTCTTTCTTCCATACCATGTAGGGCAATATTCGCAAGTAGGGGAGAAATTACCCCACCTTGTGGTGTACCTTCATTAGTAGGGAATAATTCCCCCTGAACACAGTATCCTGCTTTGAGCCACCCCTTAAGTTGGCGTCTCAACGTGGGGTATGTGTTGATTTTGGAGAGTAATGCTTTATGGTTTATACAGTCAAAGCACTTGGCGATATCAGCATCCAGCACGTATTTGGCTTTTTGTTTGATGCTGAGATATATTGCTTCAATTGCATCGTGACAGGAACGCCCTGGTCTAAAACCATAACTGTTAGGCTCGAATTTTGCCTCCCATTCAGGTTCTAACGCTAGTTTAACTAGCGCTTGCAGTGCGCGGTCGTTTATTGTTGGGATGCCTAATGGTCTAGTTTCAGTAGTACCCGGCTTAGGAATCATTACCCTACGAGTGGGTTTTATCTTTCCGGTTAACTTTAACTTACCTACCAAGTTTGTGCGCTGCTTTGGGGTCAACGATTTAGCGCCATCCACACCAGCAGTATTCTTGCCTTGGTTATCTTGTGTCACCCTACGTACCGCAATACACTTTGCAGACCAAGACTTAATCAGGGTATGCATGAAGCTTGCGAACTGCTTTAACGTCATCACGCTTACTCGCTTGGAATATTCTCTTTTGCAACTTGAAAGTAACCCTTTCTAGCTTTCGCCAGTTAAGGTCTTTCCATTCCACCGTCAGATTGTTCTGCGTTTTAGACATATACATTGCTACTTGTTCAACTCCTTTGGAATTACCGGATGTTTGTCTGCATATCTCTGTCATTACAACAGAACTTTCGCTTCTAACATCATCCCTCCCCTAATTACCATTCGTTAGCTACTTACTGGTTATCGACCTTGCCAGAGATAATTAGAGGTTAATTCGTTCCGATTACATATTTGTTTGAGTCTTTTAGCTGTGATGTTCTCCACCGGGTTTATTGGGCGGTGCTGATAAGTCGTAAATTAAGACGCTTATGCCCTAGCCTTGCCTTTTGGCTTGGTGTTTGTCAGGGATTCTTACCGTATTTTTAAACGGATTTTACCTTTTGACTTAGCCATTACACCATTTTGCATCACGATGGTTCAAACACATCTTTGCTTACGCTACGCATGGACTCTGGCTCGACAGTTACCGGATTTGGCTTCTAGTAGTTCTGCCTTTTAACCCCGCTTTAGNNTCTTATCAACTGGGCTAACCGTCCCATAAGCCTTTCAGCTTATTTTAGGTTAAACGAGTCGCACCTTTGTTATACAAGTACAATGCTTTTACATATAGCCTTTCTTAAAAAGATGAGGTGCACGATATTCCCTGAATATCGGGACTTTCAAGCCTTATTACATACCTCATCTATCTGAGAAATGCTATAAATGATTTAAGCTTGCGATAATCAAGCTAGCTAGGATTGTGGAGAATTTACCAAAGTTGATAAAAATTATGTATCTTGAGAAATTTAAAGCACGGTTTGCAGAGTTACAGCATTTATTTCCATACAAATTATTGCCCTGTAGGGAGGAACAAATCTACTCCCTTGAACGACAATATGGGCTAATTATTCCTATGGCTTATAAAGAGTTTCTACTGTGGGGAGGCGTTTGCGCCGGAGGACTTCTTCAAGGTTCTAACTATTCTTATGACGATCTTTCAGAACTTCGAGAAGGAGCTGAAGAACTTTTGGAGAGGAATGAGTTTCCTGAACCACTTCCAAAAGACGCATTCGTATTTTTGATGCATCAAGGTTATGTATTTTGGTTTTTCACAGCTTCCGAGGGCGACGATCCACCCGTTTATGGTTATGAGGAGGGTGGGGCAGGAGTCCCATACGCTCCAGTTATTTTCAAAAAACTCTCTTCTAGCCTCAGTAAATTTTTAGAAGAATTATTAGAACAACAAGCTGCTATAGCCAAAAGGTTGCAAGAATAATAGACCTCTTGCAAAAATCCTTTTCATTAATTGATGGGACGGGCAAGATGCCCATCCCACAAGAGTTACAGCATATTCCATGTATATGTGGTACACAATGCAAGCTATCGCCCGTGTAAGGTGCGTCGCCCTCCACAATCTGCAAGTTTTATCCAATATTTCGCAGCGACGCACCCTACAGATTAACACTACGGGCGGTGAAAGAAAACCATCAGGTATGTGCATTGATGTATCCTAAACGCGAGAACTTCCAACCCTTTAGTCAACTGTTTTTTACAAAACTTTACAATCCCCTATAGGGGTATTTCTGCGGGCGATCGCCCTGGGGACTTGTGACGGGCGATCGGCTATTTCCCATAGATTCGGGCTTTACAGCCAGACGAGGGAGGATTTTACCTTTAAATTAAATAATTCTGAAGAATTAACTGAGCAAGGGCTCAAACAAGACCATCACCAGGTCTCTTATTTTTCCATAAGCCGCGATTCTCAGGCGATCGAGTTCGGAAAAGAGCGATCGCCGATGTCAATTATTCCAATCTCCAATCTCCCCTAGTTTTACGGACTCAACAGCAAAATCTAGCCCTAGTCGAAGCTCTGACATAAATATTAAGAAAATATAAAGAAACAACTGAAACCTCCTAATTAGTTTTATGCTCAGTTATTGAGAATAACTACTATTAAGTTATTAGCACTAACAAAAGCAGCAAAATAGCTAAATACCTAGTTAAAGCAAGATTATGGGCTATTCCTGACCTCAAAAGCCAAATATTCTGGGTACTAGGTCTGAAGCGAGCAATAATTTAGCAGTTGTCGATCGGGCTAATGGGCGATCGGCTCTGGTAATATAGGTTGTTTTCTCAAAAGACTCTAGCTACTAATGCAAATATTCTCAAATAACTTCCTGCATCATCCCAACTCAAGGAGACCCAGCAGTGGTACAACACTCAAAACAAGACTCAACTACAGATTTAGCTACATCGGAATTTCCCAGACAACTAGATATTGCTCAAGTTTCCATCTACGGGCTGAGCTTTTTATCCGCTGGTTTATTTCTGTTTTTACCTCTAGTTAACCTACTGCATCCGAGCCCTTGGCAACGGTGGATGGGAACAATTCACGGCATGGGTGCAATGTGCGCCTTACTGGTAATGGTTTATACAGGACATTTGGCATTTCCCTTGCTGCGGGGTGCCGGTAAAATCTTGCCACAAATGCGAACCTTAGCCTTTTGGTCAACTATTTTGAGTTTTTTGGCCATTGCTACTGGTAACTGGGCTTATATGCGGTATCGAGCAGGCATAAATTTCGGCGGAGCTAGGGCTTTGCTGAAAGAAAACTCACCTTTAGGGCAGTACGTTTTGATGGAATATCACGAATTTAGCGTGCTGTTTACATTGCCTTTAACTGTAGCTTGTACGTGGATTTTGTGGAACTATGGCGACTCAATTTTAGAGAAGCAAAATCGCCCAGTTTTAACAGCTACCTGCGTGGCTTTGATGGCAATCATGTTTTTTGCAATGGGCGGCATGGTGAGCGGACTTGGTGTTGCTAAAATTCAAGCCTTGTAGTCAGCATTTAATAGTTATTTTAAAATATTAGCACTGGCTAATTACCGATGCCCAAATTTAGGAGATTTGTGAAATGACTCGACAATTATCCCGCCAAAATCATGCGGAAAATGAACCTTTCTACGGAAAATTATGGCATAAATTAAAACACTTTCCCAGCGGTTTAGCTGAAGGCTCCGAAACAGCGCCTAGCGTTTCCGGGCCTGCTGCTGCAGCAGTAATTAGTGCAGCAATTGGTTGTTTTACCATGATGGTGACTCACCATTTGTCAGACACATCTAAAGCCACAGAAAAAATTGTTTGGAATCTCGGTACTTGGATTCCCGGAAGCAAGACTGATAGCGACTTGTGGGGAAATATCGGCAGTTACACAGGCAAAGAAACTATGTTGCTTGTGGGTTGGCTGATTAGTTGGCCAATTCTCCATACTCTCTGGAAAAATAAGAACATTAAAAGCCGCACCATATTTTTCTGGATGTTTGCTTTGTTAGTTGCAGCCACAGCTATGTGTTGGCATCCTCTTTTCCCCTATTTGCCGTTAACTTAAGTAATGCGAGGTTTGTTATCAATGGAAACAAAAAATAAGCCGCTCCCAGCCAGGGAGATGCACAAAATAGTTTGGATTAGTATGGGAGTTTTGACTCTTTTCTTTGTGACTTATCCCATCGCCATGTGGCGCGTTAGCCAAAAAGAAAAGTTCCTCGGTTCCCACGTCAAGTCTTTGACAATTGAAGGGGAAAATTCCGCTAATGCTGTTGCTAATAAACCCGCGAAACCAACAGCCACCAATAGCAGCGCATCTGCATCTGCAAATAATTCCAATTTAGCTGTTGACAGCCAAAAACAACTCCATGACAAGTTTCCAGAGGTTGTACCTTTCACTAATACCTCTACTGAAACAGCTATTGCGAGTAGCCCTACAGATAAGACTGTCCAAGCAGTACCTGTATCAGCAGCTCAGCAGGAAGTTCAGGCGGTGGATGGCACAAATCAGACAGCAGAAATTACCGATCGCACTAAACTAGATGAGTTAGCTCTAAAAGTGTACGATCGCATAAATCAGACTTGGCAAACTAGCCCCACCTTCAATCAAAATCTAGTCTATCGGGTGGGTGTTAGTCAAGATGGGGCGATCGGCAATTTCGCTCCCCTCAATCAACCAGCCAAGGATTACATCCAAGAAACTCCTTTACCAAATCTACTCAAATCTGCCGAGACTAGCAGCAACAGTCCAGCACCCGTCGCTAAATTGACAGTAGTATTTGCTCCCACTGGAACCTTAGAAGTTAACCCCTAACTCACCTACAACATCTGTCCCGTAATGTGTACATTATGCACCTTACTTTTGCTTGTTCACTGAAATGTGATATTATAAATACCACCCTGTAAAGCATTCTACCTCTCAAACAACACATGAAAGAACTCGACGAGAAAAAAACCCAAGAACTGCTATGCACCATCATGGAATGGGAACTAGCAGGAGTCGTGCGCTACACCCACTATGCACTCATGGTGACAGGACCAAACCGGATTCCCATCGTGCAGTTTTTTCAAGCACAAGCAACCGAATCCCTACTCCACGCCCAACAAGCCGGAGAAATTTTAACAGGTTTAGAGGGACATCCCAGCCAGAAAATTGCCCCCATCGAAGAAACCTACAAACACTCCATCAAAGACTTGTTAGAAGAAAGCTTAAATCACGAGAAAAAAGCCCTCGACAAGTACAAATCATTACTTGAAGTCGTGACAGATGCCAGCGTTTATTTGGAAGAATACACCCGCACTCTCATTGGACAAGAAGAATTGCACCAAGTAGAACTCAAAAAAATGCTGCGGGACTATAGTTGAGTTAGTCATTAGTCCTTAGTCCTTAGTTACTTCCGAACCGCATTAAGAGTACCTAATCCTTTTCTTCTTTCTCTTCCTTCGCGTCCTTCGCGCCTTCGCGGTTCAATAA
>DPLL01000542.1 GCA_003542015.1 Microcoleaceae cyanobacterium UBA9251
TAATAAATATAGTGCGGTCTGAGCAGTGAGCAACGGCTAAAAAACAGAATACCCAGATACTCGGCTTCTTCAAGAAATCGGGTATCTAAAATCAGACTTATTCGTAAGTTTGTAGTTAGGAGGGAGAGTCCTAATTTTATGGTGATCCATTGCCAATTACCCATTGATTTGCCGCCAATATTTTAAACATCGCCTGTCCGGTAATTCCCAACCCCAATAACATTACAAACATCGCACTAATCGCAGGCAAAAATTTGACTGCTGTTATCTGTTTTGGCAGTTTATTAAAACTACGTTTGGCATAAACTAAAATTAATCCGATCGCACTCAGCACTAAAGCCAATCCCAAACTAAAGGCTACCACGAGCGTCATTCCAAAACCAACATTGCCCAAAGCAGACGCGCTCAGCAGCATCACCAAAGCGGAAGGACAAGGCAACAAACCGCCGGAAATTCCCAACGCTAATAAGCTTTTCCAAGTAATAGGAGAACCGTCCGCACCGGGCGGCAAATGCGAGTGAATGCGCCCGTCTCCGTGATGGTGGTAGTGGTGAGATATATCGGGTTTTACAGGCTTAAATTCTCTCTCCCAACTTCCTCTATTTAAAAGATTTACTGGTGACTCACGGTTTGTAGTAAAGACTTTATTCCTGATCAACCAGTTTTTATTAAAAATTTTAGTTGGGATTTTTTTGAGAAATTCAGTCCTCACTAGCAACCTAGTTGGGATTTTTGCTAAGAGTAAATTAAGGCCGATCAAGGCTACTAATAAACCAGAGATTAAACTCAGCCAAGGATCTAATTTTTCGGGATCGATTAAGTTAGAAGCAAACAAAGTAACTCCGCCCACAGCAAACACGCCCGCAGTGTGAGTAATTGTAGTCGTCGCTGCTAGAAATAAAGCCTGTACCGGAGTAGCCCGCGAACCTACTAAATAGGCGCCGACTATGGTTTTCCCGTGTCCGGGCGACATCGCGTGCACGCATCCCCAAGCAAATGCTCCCGCTACTGCTAGCAGCAAACTCCAACCTGAATCCCAGATAGATTCATTTCCCGTTAACAAAAACTCCCGGTTTTGGGGCGTAAATACAAAGCTTTTTACAGCACCGGCTTGCACGATCGTAGCTTGAGAGCTAGCTGTCAGCACTCCGGGCAAAAACAGATTGTAATTAATCCGCAATTTCTCGTGTTTTGAAATCGAAATTGCATCAGGTAAACCGGGAGTTTTATTTTGAGAAGGTGCGGCCCAGGTGTAGTTTAAGATTAAGGTGCTGTGGGTATTTGGCTGCTGGATTAAGCTGGCGGTTTTAGCTGCTATTTCTAGCGGTTTTACTCCTACAGTTCCTTGAATGTTGTGGCTGTTGGTGATGCGAATTTGTTGGCTGAAAAACTTTTCTAGCTGTGTTTGGTGGCTGCGAACTTCAGCAGGTTGTAGCTGGCTGTCTCGATTGTCGTCGGCGAACTTTGTTAAGCCGGTTGGGAAGGTTAATGTTACTTCGGTTTGCAAATCGTTGACTACTATTTCTGCTACGGATAAGTCTGACCAGTGCGAGTAAACTGGTCTGGTTGAGGTTGTTAGTAACAATGAAAGTGTTAGGAAAAATAGGATGAAAAATTTTGGCAATCTGTTCAATTTGTTCTGCATAAATACCTTTTTTTTAGGTTTGTTACTCAATCACTCGGCGGTTGAAACCGCGACTACACAAACGAAGTCTGCCTCCGCAGACTAAGAGATAGAGGGAGTATTTAAGGCGGATTTGGTATAATCTCAAAATTCATAGCTTCCCAAGCCCAATGCTTGGCGAGATCGATCGTCAAAACTCGGGTCAATTTCCTTGGACTTTTGAAAATAAGCGCGAGATTCGGTATCTTTACCTAAAGTCCGGGCGATCGCACCAGCCCGGTAAAACATCCCCGCATCGCGAATGCCCGATCGCACTATTTCGGCCATCACTCGATCGGCCTTTTGCCACTCACCAGCGCCCGAAAGCGCCCTGGCTAAAGTATCAAGCGTCACAGCATCCCGCCGAATTTTCACCTCCTCCTGCATTAACACCAGCGCTTCGGTGACATCCTGCGATCGACCTTTTTCCAGCAGCAAACTTGCCAAATCCCTGCGGTGGCCAAAACCGCCAGCAGCCTGTTCCTGTCGCAGCCCCGCTTCTGCTTTGTCCCGAAGTCGCCGAGATTCGATCGCATCTCCCTGCAAATCCTTCACCCTAGCCATACCGCGATCGACAATGCGATCGAACACAGTCGCAACCGGGCCAGAATACGCTGAAACCTTGCTGTAATAGCCTTCCGCCTCCCGATAATTGCCCTGCCGCGTCTCCAAATCCGCCAAATAAATCAGCGCCAGCGGGTATCGCGGCACCAACCGCAGCGCTTCCAAAAACAGCGCTTTCGCCTGCACAAACTGCCCGCGACGCGCGTAAAATCGACCCAAGAGCGATCGGGCCCGCGCCGAACCCCCAACCTCTCCCGGTTCCTCCGCCGCCATTGCTTGCTGGTAATCCTGCAAAACCTCAGCATCTCGGCCCTGGGACTCTCTCACTAAAGCTCTCAAAGTGAGAGAGCCCAAGTTGGGAATCCGGTTAACTAAGGCTTCTGCGGCTGCATTTGCCTCGCTCACTTTACCCATCGCTAAGTGAGATGTAACTGAAAGGGCGATCGCATCTTCATTATCAAAACCCACCTGTTTAGCAAAGCGCAAAGCAGTAGCAAAATCGTGTCTAGCCTCGGCAATTCGAGCTAAAACTAACAGCGCACCTCTATTATCAAAAGGCAAATCGGCGATCGACCTTTGAGCGGCCTGTTCCGCTAACAAAAACCAACCGCCCTCCCCTGTTGCGCGAGCCATTTTTAAATAAGATCCCGCCAGTGCCGCGCGGTTCAAACCGCTGCGGGAATCAACAGCCAACCGCTGCTGGTAAAAAGCAATTTCTTGCTGGATTGCTTCCTTTTGATTGGGATTATTTATCAAAGTTTCCGAGAAATGATAGCGGTAATTAGCATCAAGCTCCGCCGGACTTTTTTCAGAAAACATATCCGAAATCAAACGCAAATTCGGCGGCAAATTAATAACAAAAATACCCACTACAGGAACTACTATCAGCAGCCACCACCCGAAAAAATTCGATTTTATTCCTTGTCCTATTTTAGTTTTCATACATCTGCGTTAATCAGCGTTAATCTGCGGTAAAAAATCCCAATTCTCTAAACTTGCGTGGTTATTGGTTATTAGTTATTAGCCAATAACCAATAACTAATAACCAATAACAACTAACCAATAACTAATTAGGCAAAGCCAAATAAGGAAAATTAGGTTCTAAAGGTTTGTGTCCCTGAGCCGGATTTCCCGGAGTTCCGTTATATGAAACGTTATCACCAACCGGAGAACCCACCAAAGCTCCCAGAGTGATATCAATAACGTCGTCCATAAGCAAACGACCTCCGATCAAGCTTCCTTGAGAATTTGTAGCACTAGCGTAGCCGCTGGTTTTTGTGGTATCGATCCGCATGACATCAGGCAAAAATGCTCGGGCGATCGCATTCGGATCGACATTCTTAGTACCGTCTAAAAGATCGACTGCATTGATAGTAGCAACAGCTTCCTGCCGCACCGGAGCAGCAGCACCGCTCAAATCTAATTTCGGAGAAATATTATTAAATGCCTCCATCAACGCGGGAATAACTACCAAACCCTCATTAATTGCAGGTCTGGCCAAACGCTCGAATTGTTTGAAACCGCCAACTCCATCCCTGATCGAAACAGTTGACCAAACATCAAAAGTATTCGCCCCAGTTCCTGCTTGCAAAAATGCTTTCGGAACGCGCACGGCAATTGTATTGACGTTGTAACCTTTCGCAAAGTCGATCGCTTGACTGGCTGGCTTAAAAGCTACTTTCGGCCCCGTTCCCAAAGCTCCAGCGCGGACTCGGAAAAATTGTTCCACATCAAAGAAAAACGGGTCTTCCCGCAAACCGGCAAATACAGTTAAGTTAGAACCGCCCACAGGTACTGTATTCAAAACAGCATTAGAATTCAGCGGAGTTGTGGCAATAAGCCCGCCGTTAACTGTAGTGTTAGTAGTTGTCTCCGAGCCACCGCGAACAACAGTTACAGCCACTGCTTGCATACCTGTATTGTTAGGCGGACTGAAGGCAAACCGCAAAATAATATCGGCGCGTCCAGTAGGTGTAGAATTCACGTCACCTACCTGCGTGATGTGAAATTGGTAGAGGGCTGTAGTGCTGAAATAATATTGATAGCGGGCTACAGACCTGGGATTTGAATTCATGGTAAATACTAAATCCCCGTCCGCAGCACCTGAGTTTTGGTCTTTTTCGCGATATACGTACAGGTCAGTTAAATTAACAGCGCGACCTTTGATATCTACTTCGCCGTCGTCGTGGTCGGAAGCGGCAATTATCCCTGGAGTTAATAGGGCAATTAGAGCTACTTCAATAGCTAGTATGGTTCGGCGAATTTTTTTTGTTAGCTTCACAGTTAGCACCTGTATTTCAATGAGATTTTTCCACAAATCAATGGTAAATAACCTGCATTCGCGGGTTTTACTTTTGTAGCAACAGATTGAAATCTGTCAACCTGTCGGGCTTTTGAGCTGTTGCTGAGCCTTCTCCTATTGGTGGTATACGAAGGTTTGGCAATTTTGGATCTGTGCTGCAAGATTAATTTATGTAAAAAAGTGCGTTATTGAGGATTTATTCGTTCCCGGAGTATTCTTGGGAATGCCTGCTCGGAGACCAGAGCCTCCCTCGATCTAGTGGAGCCAGAGCCTCGCTTGTAGGGTTCCCAGGCTCTTCTTGGGAGCAAGCGAACAGAGCTTAGGAACGAGTGAATGGCACGGTTTTGACTGTTCAGGCTCAGCGCTTTTCTTCGTTGTGCATAAAGCGGATTGCTAAGTGTCAAAAAAATTACTAACCAGGTGGTAAAATTCAAGATAACTTGGGATTTTTAAAATTCAAAGCACGACAAAGTTAGCCTGAAAAGGCATACTCCAGCTTGTACCCCCAACTTCAAACTTACAATTATGTTCTGTAGTGATATACGCCGAATTTTTAATTTTGGATCTGTGCAGTCAAAACAAAAAATTTTCGGTACACTGAGATGACAGGCCAAAAGTCAAGCGATGAATCGCTGCTCTTAGTGCAGATTGCCCGGAAAGACCAAACGGCATTAGCTAAACTTTACGATCGCTACGGTCGTCCAAGTTACGCTCTCGCTTACAAAATTCTGGGTTCGGTAGAAGAAGCTGAAGAAGTGGTACTCGATGTTTTTTCCCAAATTTGGCAAAAAGCAGCCACTTACGATCCTTCTCGCAGTCGAGCAGATACCTGGTTGTTCATGCTTACCCGCAGCCGTTCCCTCGATCGGCTCCGAGCGATGCAGCGAACATTCCGGGCGGCTGAAGCTTGTCTGGAAGATGCTAAAGTACCCATCTCTAGCGTTGCAGAACCGATGGAAGATGCAATGTTTAAAGAACGCAGCGAACAAGTCAAAGCAGCCCTCGAAAAACTGCCAAAGGAACAGCGACAGGCGATCGAACTCGCCTACTACCAAGGATTGACTTGCGCGGCAATCGCGGCTAAAATCGGCATCCCGACAGGTACAATCAAAACCCGAATTCGCTTGGGTATTTCTAAATTGCGGCAAGCTTTGAGCAAAGAAATTTAGGTTGTAAAAAAAACAATTTAAAAATTGTTTAAGATCAATCTAAGATTATTGCATCTCTAATCTTCCATCTTGAGTGCGATGGCAGCAGACCAATCTCAAATTGAAAATCAACTTAGGCTTAATTACAATTAATGTCGGAAAACCGATGGAAATGATGCCAGACGAGGAGTTTAATATCCTTGCAGCCCTTCAAGCTCTCGATACGCTCGACGAGTCAGAAAGTCGCGCACTTACAGAGAAATTGCAGCAATCTCCAGAACTGCAAAGTGAATTAGCTGCTTTGGAATCAACAATTGCCGCGATCGCCTACACAGCCCCCCCAGTTCCCGTCGCACCCGACCTCAAAAACCGCCTGTTCCAGCGCATAGCCGAACTGCCGCCAACCCCGCTTACCTCCCCAACAGAGAACAATACTCCATCTTTAATAGTGCGATCGAACGATGTCAAATGGAAATCTTATGGATTTCCGGGAGTATCGTTCGGCAAGCTTTATATTGACAAAAAAAAGCGCGAAGTTACCTGCTTGATGCGACTAGAACCAGGAGGAACATTTCCTCTGCACCGACACGCGGGCGCGGAAGAAGTGTATGTATTAGAAGGAGATTTAATTGTAGAAGGGGAAATTTGCCATCAAGGCGACTACATTCGATCGGCTCCCGGTTCTACACATTCGTCCCTCACACAAGGGGGATGTTTGCTGTTAATGAAAACTTCAATAGATAACGAAACGCTCGTTTGATATCATGTGTGTTGAATTGCCGACAGCTTGGAGGGCGGGTTTATGTAGATTTTTAGTTAGAATTACAGATTGTTGGTGAAACCAGCCCCTACATTTATTGTGGTTAATTTACCGGACGCGACCTGACCCAACAACATCGCTTTGCTCCGCATTCTGCGGTTAGAGTCGATAGGGGCATTACTACCCCTACCTCTCCTTCAGAACGGAACGTGATACTTTCGCATCATTCCGCTCCTTGATATCTTCATCCTTGTTATGGATACAATTCAAAACGGGTTATCATCATAGTTCTTGTTAAGGGAACCGTCATTTTCCGTTTTTGTGTCGTGACAGTGTTTATGCAGAAGTTGTAGGTTTTTATATTCATCTAACCCACCTAGAGAGGTTGGTTGGATATGGTCAACTTCTACGGTGTCTGTAGGTGTAAAGTACAAACCACAGTGGGTACATTTACCTTTTTGTGTCTTAAGAATTGTTGCCACTCTTGTTGGTGTTTCCGGGTATTCTCCGCGTCTTTTACTCCAATAAATCCAGTCACCGTTGTAGGGTGTTGAATTGCCTTTAACTTTGATGTGCCTTTTGATAGGCGTTTCTTTGTGTTGGGCTAATTCTAAACCTTCTTCTGTGCTGAAGCACCAATTTCTATCGCCTACTGTTCGCCAGTATTTGTCTTTGTTGATGCTACCTTTTCCCCGTCTTCTAGCCCATGCTCTTAGCTTGTCATAAGTAAGATTATCGACCCGGTTAAAGGTCTCCTTGCTTACAACTGTTGAGTAATAGTTTGACCATCCCCTAATGATTTGATTTAGCCTAGTAATTAAGGCAATTTGTGGGGCGTTGCTGTGGGTATCTATTACTTCTTCAATTTTTTCAAGATGAGCTTTGGTTTTGGGTTTGGACGGAGTGATTAATGTTTTGAAACCTAGTGGTATTCCCTGTGTGTTTTTGGCACTTCGATAGTTGCCTACCTTGTGTTGTTGTACATGAAATCCCAAAAAATCAAACCCAACATTTCCCTCATATTCATTGAGGGTGTGGGTGAGTTTCGTTTTGCTTGGTTTCAATTCTAAGCCAATGTCTTTTAACCATTCTGCAATTATCTTCTGACAGGCTATTACTACTTCAATGTCTTTGTGAATAATCACAAAATCATCGGCGTATCGGATTAAACTGATTTCTTTTCGTTGGTTAATGGTATTACCTACGACTTGTTTAACCCGTTCTTCCATTCCGTGTAAGGCTATGTTAGCCAATAGTGGGGAAATGACCCCGCCTTGTGGTGTGCCTTCTTTGGTTGGGAAAATTTCACCTTG
>DPLL01000541.1 GCA_003542015.1 Microcoleaceae cyanobacterium UBA9251
GGGGGCTAGGGGGGATCTCCGGGTTTGAAAACACGCCCTAGCACAGATCGATCGTAAATCAACCAAATACAACCCGTACAAACCAAAGCCACAACTGAAGGAATTAACGGCATCCAACCGCCAAAAGTCAACATGACAATACAACCTTGATACAAGACAAAAATTGCAGCCCCAGAAGCCATTCCGAACACTAAAAGCGATCGCCCGCGCCAAGCTAGCAAGCCACCACTCAAACTCGCCAGCCAAACAAAAACAGCATCTCCCCACTGCAATCCTTGCCATTCAGGTAAAACCCACAATAGAGGTCTTTTATCAATTACAGCACTGAGGATTTGACTAATCATGTGAGCCTGAATCCACACTCCAGACATTTTGCCGTAAGGAGTATCAGAATCCTCCCTAGAAGCTTGCGAAGTGTGGCCGATCAGGACAATTTTACCTTTGACTAAATCGGAGTTTATTTTACCTTCCAATACTTGTTGAAGTGTCACTTTTAAAGCAGGTTTTGGGTAAGCTCGATAGTTGAGCAATATTTGATTAATTCGCGCATCTAATTTTTGATAACCTCCTGTACGTTCCGCCAGTCTTTTGAATGTAACATCACCAACTTTAAATTCTTGGTTGTGAGTTATATTAATGTCTATACCTTGATTTTTCAAGAACTGCAAAGCCATCAGCCAACTGAAGCTGTTGGGAGTTTTACAATTGTCAGTATAATCGGAAAGATTGGGTTCGTAGGATAAAGGTTGAATGCGAACGCTCTCACCTTTCTCGTTAGGTTTTTCGTCCTTGATTAAATTGCTGAAACCAACTTGTTTGTTTAGTTGAAACTGAGAAAATTCTGGTGGTGGCTCGTGGATTTTGAAAGAATTGTAACTACATACAGTAATCAGATTTGGGTTTTTTGCAAAAAGAGCAATTAAATCTTTACGCCCTGGATTTCTGGCTTGATAGCGGTGCATATTCAAGCCGATCGCTAAAGGTTGAAACTGCTCTATTTTGGCGATCGCCCTCGCTACAATAGCATCATTTTGAGGATAATCGTATTTGCCAGTATCGCTGTCTGTCACCTCTACAACCAACTGCCGCGAGTCAATGAGTTCAGCTTGCCGTTGGCTCATTAGTCGATCGAACGCTGCCAATTCCCACGGCTGCATCAACCCAAAATAACGCCCTACCATCACCCCAAAGGTACACCCCACACTCGCCAATACAACCGCCGCCAAGCGCGAAAAAACCTGAACTGGTGGCTTGTTTGCGGGAGGATGGAGAGCCGGAAGGTCGATCGCACCTGCCGGCGAATCAGGCTCAATCAAAAAATCATTCCAAACAGGCGGAATAGCCCCCGGATGCTGCCAAATTACAGGTAGCCAACTAGCACAAGGAAACCGATCCTCCAAACCCTCCAATCGCTGTCGCGCTTCCCTCGCTGCTGTATACAAAGACTTGCCCTTTACAAACTCCGTCAGAAAATATTTCAAAAATTCTTGAGCTACAAAATCCGGCACCAACTCCCGCATTAAAATCATTTGCGGAATCATCTGAAAATCATCTAATTTCCTAGCCAAACCCAACCCATCGCAGCAGTTAAAAATTGCCAATTGCAAACCCCCATCCACCGCCTTTCTCAAGCCGTACCACAATTCATCTATGGTTAAACTATCATTTGGATTAATATAAATTACACCTTCATCATCCTTAGTTTCGCCATGTCCGGCAAAAAATATAATATCCCAAGATTCTTCCCAAAGGCGATCGTTAATTTCCTGACGTGTGGGTTCTGATAAAAAAATTACTTTAGCATAGTCAGATAAATCATTCAAAATTTTTTCGTCTTCTGTGACATCAATCCCTTCACTGTGACCCAAAATCGCTAAAATTCTCACCTGAGATTTGCGGACTGGTTGGCGCGGAAATTCCGATTCTATATAGTTTAATTTACTCAGCGACGGTTCAACTTGAGGGAAGCTTTTAAATAAATCCCACCGATGCCAAGGCAGCTTTTGCAAGTGCCGATCTTCCGTACAAATCAGCACCCTTGCTTCTTCGTTAATATTTAAATTATCTCTAATCAGCCTTTCCACATTCAGAAACTCTGGACACTGCAACCAATCATTCAGCATTAGTGCCAGTTTTTCACCAGATTCTATACATTCCTTATGCAAAGATTTGAGCCTAACGCTTTTAGGTTTAATCCGAAAAGACCATCCTTTACCAGCAGAGCGAAAAGTGATATTGTGTTTGGGATTTGGGTGCAGCAATGGATAAATTAAACGCATATCTTTTTTTGAATGGCGGCGGTAACGCGCTCCCAGAGGTCGATATTTTTTCGCCCAGTGTTCTTCTTCAAAAGCTGCTAATTCTGGATTGGCGGGCAATTTTGCGGTTTCGGTAATGTCAATCCAGAACAATTGATTGTTTTCCCCAATTTTTAAACTAATTCGGAAATCCTGCGTTTTCAAATTGCCGTCGAATTTGATCGCAACTAACTTATCCATTACTCACCCCCCATTGATATTTGACGATTATATTAAAAAATTTTCAGTCACGCTGAAATCGCCCAAAACCACTTTGACGCTAAAATGCTCTCCTGGTTCTCCGCTCATCTCAAATAGCAGATTGTCCGTTTTATTAGCTCTAGCTAGCATCAGAGTTTTTCCTTCATCGTCTAGGACAATTAACTGCAAGTCATGGGGCAGATTTTTTTGACCGTTTGTGGGATAAACCTCTACGGAAATATCAATCTCCGATTCGTCAATTTTGCTCAATCCCACAACTAAAGCTACTTGCTCTTCCCCCCGCTCTAAGTTGAGTATTTTACCTCTTTTTGGCGGGAGAGTTGCTGATTTTGAAGCAGGGGCTTCTAAAAGTTGAGGACTTCTGAACGCCCACTGTAGTTTTGGCCCTGAATCGAACAGATTTTCCACTGTTTCCCAGGCAGGCTCGACAACATTGTAGAACCACTGACTGAGATTGACTGGTTTGAATGTGTCTAAATATTCTAGCAGGTTGTCGATCGATTCCAACTCGCTGACTGCTACTTTTTCTCGATCGGCATTTTTGACAAATCCCAGCAACTTCGCCTCTTTTAGCGATTCCGCCATCTCTAGGACCACATAACCAATTCTGTCCGATCGCACTTCTGCGGGAATCGAGACAAAATCTTGACCGGGCGCTACCCACCGGCACTCCAATTTGCCAATATCTTTGACATCCAAATCCGCAACATCCATAAATCTCTGCACCGCCGGATTCCAAATATCGCTCGCCGCCAAATCAGTCTCTATTTCCAAGCATTGAAAGTAAAAATTGACGGCGTGTACGGCCAAAGCATTCAGGTAAACTTGTTTGGCTGTATGGGGATTAGTTTGTTGCTGACAAAGCTCTTGAGCGCTGCGGTGGGCCGAGGAGCCGATCGGAATTGTCAAAACAAAATCAACTGCTGTGTTATTCATGATTTATCTATTCCTGACTGATTTAATGTTCTACAAGTATTCTCTGAATCGGGGCGTGAATTTGTGCAAACACCTCCTATAAAAACTGCTCAAAGTCGGAACTTTTACTCCGAACTCTTCAGCAATTTCCTGCCATCCCACATCATCCCCTCTCTTCAAAAGTAACATTTGAAAATTGACGTGCGGGTATTTTTTGATCGCTGCGCTTTTGAAAACATCCCCCGGATCATCTGCTATCATCTCCCTGAGATTTGCTACAGATCGATCCGAGTCATCTTCCCCACCAAGCGGCGATTTATCAAAAAAGCGATCCAGCCGTTTCAAATTATTCAAAATAAAATCCATATCTTTGTAGTACAAAGTTTTAAATCCCTTCGGCCCTAAAACTTTAGGAATAGCTTCATTAATACAGCGTTTATTCATCAGGATATTTACCCACTGTCTGACAGTACCTCTGCTGGGGTTGTACTTGTCAATTTCTCTGAATATGCACAGCATTAAATCCTGTTTTGCTTCAGTATAAATTTCCTCGTAAGTCTCGCGGGAAAAATCTTGCGATCGTGGCTTACCAACTATCTGGAATTGTTCGATCGCTGCATACAGCTTGCTCAAAGCGGTTTGCCGCTGTACAGTTTTAGGTTTGTGCTGTTGAGCTGCGATCGCCAGTCGCTCCAATTGCTCGTCAATTTCACCGTTTGTGCTCATGTTTGAGATCCAAGTGTACTGATAAAAATTGTCTCAGACTACTGTTGCAGCCGCCCGATTTAGGTTAATTCTCTCGCGTTTAGGGCGTTTTCCCGGTTCAGCCCCTCCTTAAAGCCACCTCCCTGTGTATTCCCCTCTATTTCTCTCTCTGTCGCGATCGGGTATTTTTATGCAAAACTCAAAAAACTTTACAAAACTTTACAAAAACTAGGTAAATCTACGACACGGATTTTGACATGGATACAAAGATTAACGATCGGGCGGGCTCTCCTGCCCACCCCACAGACGAAGAGCTGCTGAGGCTTAATGCTATAATCGGGCGACGATCGCCCTAATTCCCACCCATTGTAGAACAGGCATCCTGCCTGTTCAAGACTTGCAATTCTTGCGATGTCTATTAAAACCTGTTCCCACTGCTGCCACCAACCGCACCCTCAAACGTACAGTCAGCAACAAAACAATGCACTACCAATCCCAGCAGCACCGCGCCAAAAACACAATTCAGAAAAAAATTAAAACCGCGATTTTCTACTGTTTGACAGTCATCTTTTTGTGCTGGAGTACCGGCAATCTCGCTACTGCCCAAAACAACGAAACAGAAGGACTAAACGGCTCCGAAATGAGACAAATTCTCGATCGGGGCGATCTCACCGCAGCCGTAACTAGAATCGAGGAAGACTGGGAAGAAGACTTTCAGAAATACTTTGCAGAAAATTTTTCAGGGCGATCGAAAACCGCCACAGCGATCGCCAAAACCCTATCCCGCCTAGCAGTTCAAACTAAGAAAAAACCAGCTTTAATCTACGCCTTACCGCGCACTGACCAACTAGAACTAATATTAATATTGCCCGATCGACCTCCAATTCACCGCAGCATCCCCGAAGCCAAACAACAGAAACTGCTGCCAGTCGCCAAAGAATTCAGTAGCGAAATCACCAACCCCATAAAAATCAACACCACCAGCTATCTAGAACCAGCTCAACAACTCTACAAATGGATCGTAGCCCCCCTAGAAACAGACTTGCAAATAGCAAAAATTGACACTCTACTATTCTGCGTTGGTACAGGTTTGCGAACCGTACCCTTAGCCGCCATGCACGACGGACAGCAATTTCTGATCCAAAAATATAGCCTAGCCCGCATCCCCGCTTTCAAACTAACAGACATTAACTACGCCGATCTTAGAAACGCCAAAGTGCTAGCAATGGGGGCATCAATTTTTGCAGAAACATCCAACCAACAACCATTACCAGCAGTTCCGTTAGAACTAAGTGCGATCGTCCAACAATGGCCCGGTCAATCATTGATCAACGAAGACTTCACCATCGTAAACTTGCAATCCCAGCGGCTGCAACAAAGATACGGCATCATCCACCTTGCTACCCACGCAGAATTTCGACCCGGAGCCCCAAATAACTCCTACATTCAATTTTGGGACACCCAGCTCGGACTCGATCAAATGAGAGATTTAAAATGGAACAATCCGCCCTTAGAACTATTAGTATTAAGTGCTTGTAGAACAGCGATCGGAGACAAAGAAGCAGAACTAGGATTTGCAGGTTTAGCACTCCAATCAGGAGCAAAATCGGCGATCGCCAGCCTGTGGTACGTCAGCGATGCCGGCACCCTAGCCCTGATGACCGAGTTTTACCAATACTTGAAAGTCAGCCAACCAAAAGACCCCCCAATGACTAAAGCCGAAGCCCTGCGCCTCGCACAAATAGCTGCGATCGAAGGCAAAGTCAACATCGAAAACGGCAAACTGCGAACTGCTAGAGGCGAAACCTTCCTGCCGCCTTCGATTCCCCAACTGGAGGGCAAAAACTTATCTCATCCATATTATTGGGCAGCCTTCAGCATCATCGGTAGTCCTTGGTAATGTAGAATAGTTTTGAGTTGAGGAATTGGGCCTTATAGCATTGGGCTAAGGGTATTGGGCCTTATAGCATTGGGCATTGGATGCACAGCCTGGAAGGTTATTGGTAACAAATACAGGACTTAGGCATTTCAACGTAATTCTTTCATTAGTCGCGCAGCTCAGAATGACAGACACAATAGCTGCGTCCAGGACTGAAATAACCAACTGACAACTGCCAACTGACAACTGACAACACTTGACCGATCGAAGTGATAAACTGTAAAAGATCAAATAATTGACGGCCTGTAGCTGCCGAAAAACCACCCACCGCCAACCTTTAAGCAACAAAGCGGAGGTCTTCAAGGGGAAACAAAAGATGAAAAAATTAGAATTTTTGCTACAGAAAGAAGGCGATCGCGCCTGGCTGTCCCTAGAAACCCCCTCAGTGGAAATTCTAGAAGGTAGATACCGCGTCGTTGGCCGCATTCCGCATCCGAACGCCGAAATCGAAATTCGCGTTAGCTACACTTCCTGCGACGAAGTATCCCCCCAGCGACAAGCCCAAAGTCGATCGGCCCGCACCAACCCAGAAGGATTAGTCGTCATCATTCCCTACACCAGGCTCAAACCCGGAATGTGGCAACTATCCTGCTTACCCGATCCCCACTCCAAACCAGCCCAACCCTGGCAGCACGGCGTTCAATTAGAAGTATTGTCCCTAGAATCCGAAACCGCAGCACAAGTACAACCCCTAGACTTGGGCTCCCTCGCTACTCCCGGCGATCGGTTTTCCCAAAACCAAGCCAAACCAGAACCGCAGAGCCACAAAATCTCCGAATTCCCCAGTCCCCAAACCCCCCAGCCCAAATCCCCAGACAAGCTGCAACTCGTACTCGATCGAGAAACCTTCGTAGCCCAACTCGGTCGCCCCCTAATCATTTCCGGCAAAATCGACCTTCCCCAACCCCCAACCCCCATTCTCGACTCCCAAACCGAAGAACTCAAAAAACTCATCGGTTCAGCACAACTGCAAATCTACCTGCGCGAGCCCCAAACCTCACAAGTTCTAGCAGCCATCCAACAGCAGATGCCAGAACAACTTCCCCCTTGTCTCTTTGCTTGCGTCACCTACATACCAGCCGAGTGCAAAAGCCGCCTAATTTTAGGAGAAGCAATTCTCAGCAGTGGCAATGTCCCCCTAGCCACCCAATTTTTCACAATTACAGCCCGTTTAGAGCAGATTCTAGAGGTAATAGAAGACAATTTCGGCGAACCAAAGCCCCAAACAAAACCCTCCCCAACAGCGCCAAAACAGCCTGCTAGTCCACCAAATTTATCATTCCTCAAGCTAGTCGAAAAATCCTTAGACAATCCATCCCCCCCTACATCTACCACAACAGAACCCTTACCCCCTCAACTCAGTCCGCTGTATGAGGTCGATCGCAGTACCCATCAACTAGAACTGCCCACATTCGGCCACAAACCGCCTGACAGCAACCGAGACAAATTGCTCTCAGAAGTCTCCAATATCCCTCAAACAGACGCCAGAGCGATCGACTCCCAACCACCGACCGACTTCCCCAATCCCCTTCAAACAGCCGAAACAGCAGCACCAGAAACCAAGCCCGCACCTACAAAACAGGCATTTCAAACCTTAAACGTCCAAAATAGATTTTGGTCGCGACTAAGTTCCTTAGCCAGCAACAGCGAATCCCCCGAATGGCTAACAGCAACCGCACTATCGCCAACTCAACAAGACGACGAAAATAGCAGCGACGAAATTGCCNNATCATCCCCGATCCAAAATCCACTAGCACCGAAGCCCAAGAATTTGTCATCTTCGAGGAATCCTCGCCACCACCGCCACAAGTTAGTACCAAAGCCACAACTACCGAAGCAGAAACAACAGCCCTAACCCCCTACATTTTGCCAGAAGACGACTTAGTACCGATGCCAGTTCTAGAACTTCCCCGCAACGAAATACTCGCAGGGCGTCTAGTAAAAGTGCGAGTACAACTACCAGAATTAATGCCCCGAATTTACGTCAAAATTTGGGTGTACGATCGCCAAACCTACCTAATTCTCGACGGGCCGCACTGGATCACCGAATTTAAACCTAACGGGCTGGGTAAGATCCAAGCCACAGTCGAATTAGAAATCCCCTACGGCTGCATGGAAGTCGAATTTGAGGCGATCGCCGTCGAAATGCAAACTCAGCGGGAAAGCCACAAAGTAACCGTTCACCGCCAAGTTTTACCCCCAGCCGGCCCAACTTTACCGCTGAATGGTTGACCTGAAATTAATCCGCGTGCATCCCCGTTCATCCGCTTAAATCTGCGGTTGAAAAATTCTACTTATAGCAACCTGAGTGGCAGTTAGGACGTTTTTAATTGCCGAAACAATTGATTTTATTGCATTTCCACATCGA
>DPLL01000546.1 GCA_003542015.1 Microcoleaceae cyanobacterium UBA9251
TGCCTTCTGACTCATGCCTTCTACCCCCGTGAGGGACTTGTCCCGCCGCCGCTCACAATTCCTGACCATTGGACTTTTTTGAGTCGATCGCGACGGTAGGAAAAAAAGCGAGCCGAATCAGAATAAGTACAGTAAGGAGCGATCGCCACTTGAGAAAGACTAATTCCCAACTGCTGCAATTGCAGAGCATTCAAGCGACGAACGTCCAAGCGTACCTTTCCCGGCTCTGGATCGGCAAATACAGGCGTTTCGGGCAGTTGGTGCAAAAACTCCAGAATGTCGGCTGCGGTACTAACAGCAGCTTCAGGAGCAACAGTAGCCCCTAGTTCCGCTGCCACTTCCACAGATACCTGGTAAACCTCTCCAGCGATCGCCGGCCCCATAGCAATCCTCAGATTTTCTCTTTTACTGCCTTGTGCCACAAGTTGAGCGATCGCCTCTGGTAATATCTTAGCAGCAGTCCCGCGCCAACCAGCGTGAACTGCGGCGACTTGGAGAGTGCGATCGTCAGCAATCAGCACCGGCACACAATCGGCGCTACAAACCCACACCGCCTCAAACGGACGCTGAGTCACCAAGCCATCAGCCTCAGCATAACTTTCAGCAGCAGTTTCCGAGCCTGGAGAACTCGCAGAAACAGGCAGTACCACACCAGTGTTGAGTACAGCATTACCATGCACCTGCTGGAGGCGGTAAACCGGTGATCCGGGGGAGAGAATTTCGGTCAAGTCGATCGGCCCACGGGGCGAAAAATCCTGAGTAAAAAAGCCATGAGAGCACATCGAAAGCAAGCTACAAGTCAGATAAGGCAAGCCTTCCCAACTTTGCCACTGCCAAGTAACACCATCTGGTCCAACGGATTCAGAACCCCGAAAAATTGTCGAGCGATCGTCAGCTAAACTCATTAAATCCATGCTTCCCCAACCGAGTCACTTACGTTGTATTCTAAATATTGAACAGTTTTGCATTCCCAAGTTTAACCGCACAGGTGAATTTAACTAATTCGCGCTGACCGAAATACTTAGCAATCGGTGTTAGCGGTGAGCAGTTCGCTCCGGTACAATCAATTTGGGCTGTATTTAAAGACAAGGATTGCAATACATTCGATCCTGACTTAGATCTCCTTGCGCCCCCCTTGTAGAGTTCGGAAAAAAAATCGTGAAACCAGTCTCAGACAAGCAAAAAACAGCCGATTTGAACACCAAAGAGCACAACAAGAAGCCTACAAGCGCCCGGACAAGAGGACGCCTTTTGTCCGATCGCACTCTGCTGGTGGGACTGAGTTGCTTTACCAGTCTGGGAATGCTGAGCCACGGCCTAGTTTGGGCACAAACCGAAACACCCCTAGCAGAACTGACCATCCCCGCCGAACCAGAACCCCCGGCAGCATTTGAAGCCCCGCCCCCAGCCCCAGAACCCGAACCCATCGAAGAGGCACTACCCCCAGTCGCGGAGCCCGAACCCTACGTCGAACCATCAGCCGAAATTCCGCAACAATCTACCTATATCGAACTAGCCCCCGCACCGGCCTACGTTCCAGAACCCCAGGCCGCCGAACCCCCCCCGGCCCCAGATTATTTGCCAGAACCCGCACTGATTCCCCTGCCAGAACCGACGGCCCAGGAACCTCCTTTTGAAGCGCCAATTAACCCCGCCAACGCTTACATCGACAACACAGACTACAGCCTAGGGGCTACCAACGGCTATGAATCGCCCACAGCAATAGAGTTTGCCCGGTCTTCTGATGCCCAAGAGCCGATGACAGCAGATGCCGAAGGAGGCAACGGAGACCCTCAAAACTCGATCGCAGACGAGCCCTACATAGCTACCCCTCCTCCTGGGAATAGTGCCTGGAATAGTGCCGAGAATAGTGCCGAGAATAGTGCCTGGAATAGTGCCGGGAATAGTGCCGGGAATAGTGCTGGGAATAGTGCCGAGAATAGTGCCTGGAATAGTGCCGGGAATAGTGGCGGGAATAGTGCTGGGAATAGTGCTGGGAATAGTGGCGGGAATAGTGCTGGGAATAGTGCTGGGAATAGTGCCGGGAATAGTGCCGGGAATAGGGGCTGGAATACTGCCGGAAATACTGCCGGAAATACGGCCGGAAATACGGCCGAGAACATTGTTGGTACCGTTGGTGAAGCCGTTCAACAAATAGGCAGTCAGCTTTGGGGGCCAGGAAACCAGCCACCAGAATCTGTCTACGGAAAGCAGCTTCAAGAGGCCAACTCCGCCGACTTCGCTAACCCAGGCAACTCCGCCGACGCTGGTTATTATGCCGACGCTGCATATTATGGGGGCGGCAGCCCAGCGCCCGCGCCCAGCATGGGACTCGGCCCGATTAGTGTCGGCCCGATTAGTGTCAGCAGTGGGAGCAATACTGGTTTTGCTTACTACAATCTCACACCACGTCCTGCTGGCAGAGTCGGCAATGGCAACACCAGCCTGCTATTTCCCCTATCCATTGCGTCGGGAATTACTTCGCCCTTTGGCTGGCGGACTCATCCAGTGATGGGCTACGGGAGGTTTCACACCGGCACTGACTTAGGAGCCGACTTGGGGACGCCTGTGCTAGCTGCTTATGCGGGTCAAGTGGCGATCGCAGATTGGTTAGGCGGTTACGGTTTAACAGTAGTTCTCAATCATAATAAACAGTCTCAGGAAACCCTCTACGGACACCTTTCCGAACTATTTGTCAAACCCGGAGAATGGGTGAAACAGGGAGACACCATCGGCCGCGTCGGTAGTACGGGAATGTCCACTGGGCCTCACCTCCACTTCGAAATCCGGCAAATGACCGATCGGGGTTGGGTGGCGATCGACCCAGGCTCTCAGCTAGAATTTGCTCTAGCAAAAATGCTCGGCACTTTGGAAACCGCTAAAATACCGCAACTGCCGGAAATCATGGCCGCAAAAGACGTTAAGGGACTCAAAGATTTAGAAAACGATCTTCCCCAACTTCCCCCTCTACCCGTGGGAATGGATATCGAAGTTCACAACCTCCAGCCACCATTCCCCGAACTGTTAAAAGCTGAAATTTCTGGGTCGAAAAACAACCAGGTTGCTAAACCCAAAACCCAGAAGCAAGCTAGCAGGTAAAAACAGGAGATTCATCGTTACCAGGCTCTGCCTGGTANNCAAAGCCTATGTGTCATGAGTCAAGCGAAGCGAAGCATCTCGCTCGTTGCTTCGCTTCACTCAGCATGACAGAACTACTCTAGCTTATGCTAATTATGCAACACCTGTGGGAATTCAGCTTATTTCTGATTATTTTAATCGGCCCGATTCCCTTGTGTTTATCTCTTGCCTTCGGGAATCAGAACGAAAACAATAACTATTCATTTGCCCATTTTCTCCTCGTACTCCTCACAACTTGGACGATTGTACAAGTATCTACGGGCTTGATTTTAGGAAGTTGCGATCGCCTAAATATTTCTGCTATTATTTTAGCAGAAATCCTAATTTTTGCGATCGCCTCAAGCCTAATTTACTACAAAAAAATCAGTAATCTTTCCTCCTTAAATTGGCAAATTCCCCAACTCAAGCAACCTCTGAATAAAGGGGAATGGCTAATTATTATTTCTGTCGCTTTGGTGGGACTTCTGCTATTCGGGAATCTAGCAACTAAACCCACAACAAATTATGACTCATTGTGGTTTCATCTCCCTGTAATTGCGAGATGGTATCAAACAGGTTCATTGACTTTATTAGATGCCGCTGGAAATTGGATTTTTGAACAAGAACAAGCTAGAGTATATCCTTACAATTGGCACGTTTTATCGGCCTTATGTTTAATCCCATTCAGAGAAGATTTTCTCACAGCTTTTCCCCTGCTAATAGCCTGGGTACTTGAAGGAATTTCAGTCTATCTTTTGAGCATTAAATTTGGAGCAACTAGAATTCACGGCATGGCAGCGTCATCTTTAGTATTGACAGTGCCAATGATGCTCAATCAGGTTAACACGATTCACCCAGACTTACCCCTGGCTGCAATATTTACAGTTGCTTTGTACTGGGGTTTATCTTATTATAAAAGCCGTGACTTATCCGAACTATCCCTATTTTTTGCATCCACAGGAATGCTAGCCGGAATCAAAATCATCGGCTTAGTCTATGCAGCATCACTGTTAGGAGGATTAGCAATATTAGAAATTAAAAGATTTGCAGTTAATCAAAAATCCACACAAGCTCAATTTAGAATTCTCCACTTGATCAAACCTGTCTTGCTGTGCGGCATAGCTTGTTTCTTACTTTTAGGAGGTTTTTGGTATACCAGAAACTTGTTACACATCAATCATCCTGTCGGTGACACTAAAGAGATTCTATTTCCCTTACAACCAGTTACCATACCATCTCCTGTACAGCCATTACCATCTCCGATCAAGCCGCCAATACCTTCGATACAAAAGCCGCCAGTTGCGCCGCTTTTCAAGATTTGGCAAAGCACCTTAGCGGCTCAATTTAATCCTAGCAATATTGATCACTGGAAAACTCTCGGCTTGCAAATCATCATTAGATTGCAAGTGCCATTTATGGCTTTTGTCTTTCAGGTATTAGCAGCACCTCTTGCTTTGACAACAGGTAAAACTAAAATAATTAATGAAAATACTATCATACTGACTGTACTGCTCGCCTGCACAGGAATTCTGTATCTAATTACACCTTATACTTCTGGTACTGCGGGAGAGTCGATCGGTAAAATAAGTCCTCTACTCGGTTTTAATCTCAGATACGGATTTCCATTTTTAAGCGTACTCGGCATCGCAGCCGCAGCTACAGCAACTCTCTTGAAAACTCGCAATCCAGTTGTTGTGACACTTGTTTTGGTTAGCAGTATTTTCGGAATTCTTAGCAACACAATTTTTGATATTATTAGAAACGCTTCTTTTACCGGAGATAGTATTGTTTGGGGGAGTTTGTTGATTGACAATTTTAAATCTCATCCATTAAAAGCCATCCAAACTATCTGGAAAATCTTAGCCCCCTATTGGTCAGATATATTAATACCATCGAGATTTTATCTGGTGCCAATGACGCTGGCTTGGATATTGTTTAAAATAAATCCTGGCTTAGGATGGCTGAATAATCTATTTTCAACCCGAAGAAAAGTCAGTTACATAGTGATAGTTTGTGTCTGTATAGGATTGATAGTAATTGGTAATTGGAGGGAACAGCGAGATGTTGCTCGCACAAAACTGTATCGCGGTATTTACGAATATATTGACAAAAATACAGTACCGGATGAAAAAATAGGATTCTTTTTAAGTTATCGTAGCTACCTTTTTTACGGAAAAAACTTGAATAGGCAAGTTTTGTATGTGCCTTTTCGAGCCGATCGCCTTTCTGCATGGATTGACAACTTGCGCTACAATAGAGTTAGGATTGTGGGATTCGGTCCCATGAATTCGACAAACGCAGGTACCAGAAAAGCTCTATCTAAGCTGACAAGTGCCGAGGGCCCGCTGGAACCAGTTTTCGGGAAAGATTTTAAGACTAAATCAGTGTTATATCGCTTGAAAAATTAAAATATATCAGGGCGTTGCATTAAGACAAATCTGCCTTTGCCGATGGCGTGGCGCTAATGTTAACTTAAGGGGATAGTGTCAATATTTGCTTGATTTCGCTTGACAAGGATGGAAATTGAGCGGTGAAAAATGTTCCCTATCGTTACCATTAATTCGATCTTTTTGCGCCGCATATTTACCAACACCTCCCGGCTGAGAAGTTGGTTCTCAGAGTATGGCGTATCTTCTACTCTCACAGGTGTATCTAGAGCATCCTGATGTTTCCAAGACTGGGATAATAGGTTGAAAAGGCTCTTTCCCAATACTCTGTAAAAGCCAGAACGGGATAAGGGTGAGATGCACTCAGTTTTTAAAGCTTGGAATAACCAAAAGAGCGCGGTGCGATCGTCGCCGTTGCGGCTGCTTTGGTGCCCTAAGTACAGCAAAAAATTACTGGTAGATAATCGGTGCAGGAAATCGGGAATTTCGGGATGCCTTTGCTTGGTAGCTTGCAGCATCAAAGAATGAGACTTCGCCATTGTCTGATAATTGGTAGACATAGTGTTATACATCCTGCGATAGCCAATTGAAAATTCCGCCACGGCTCGAAATTGATAAAGCTCTGCTATCCGCAGGTACAAGTCCCAGTCTTCACAGCCTTGAGCATTCCTTTCCTTCAATGTCTGGTCATAAACCCCTACTTTTTCCAAACAACTGCGACGGATCAGAGAAGCACTCGCGTTTCCTATAAAGTTGTGGCAGATTAGGGTTGCATACACGTCACCTTCAATTGCAAAAGACCGGAATCCTCCTGTTAGCAATCCTTTTTCATCCAAGTCCACTGTCCACGAATAGACTACCCCTACTTCTTCCCCTCCCTCCAACATACATTTAACTTGTTTTTCTATGTTTTCAGGATACCAAATATCATCGGCATCAATGGGGGCAATATATTCTCCTCTCGACTTCTGAATTCCTAAGTTTCGAGCAGCAGCGACACCAGCATTAGGCTGTTTCAGAAGCTGGATGCGAGCATCTTTTTTGCCAATTTTTTCGACAATTTCGGGGGTTCGATCCTGGGAACCGTCATCGACTACTAAAACTTCAATTGCTGGATAAGTTTGAGCGAGAACAGATTTCAGAGTTTCTTCAATAAATGGCTCAGCGTTGTATGCAGGGATAATGACTGAGACGAGAGGCAAATTGGGGGATTTTTGAGCTGGCTGCATTGGCTTTTAACAAGGTTTTGCAAAATGTTTGTTGCTTTCTAGATTGGCGGCTCTACCTTACACTCCTTGCAGTCAGGACTTACACAGTTGGTGGAAGAGACAGCCAAGGATCAGCTAAGATTAAATGAACCACGAAGGCGCTCATGACGCGAAGGAAGAGAAGGAAGAGAAAGAAGAAGATGTTGTTCTGACTTCGCGCTGGCGGATTCGCGGTTTAATCATTAAAAACCCGGTTGATTTGCCGGTGCGTAAGTTATCTGATTAAATAAACCCGTGTTCTGCTAAAAAATCTGGGGTAATAGCTCCCAAACTGTTAATTGCGGGGGTTTCTTCCCAGGGTTCTGGATGGAGTTTAGAGCCGCCGCTACGGAGAAATTTTGCGACGTATTTGGCGAGAATATCTGCTTCTAAATTAACTAAACTTCCTGGCTGCAAATAGCGGAGGTTTGTCTCACCAAAACTGTGAGGAATCACAGCAACTTCAAACCAATTGCCATCAGCATCGCAATCTGCCACAGTCAGGCTGATGCCGTTGACGGCGATACTGCCCTTCGGGACAATGTAAGGTGCAATTTGATGTTTCCATCCTGAATTGGCTGTTGCTGGGGCTGTAAACCGCATTTCCCAGGCGTTGGCGGTTTGGGTGGATGTGGCTAAAGTGCCGATCGCATCTACGTGTCCCGTAACAAAATGTCCGCCTAACTTGCTACCGGCACGTAGGGAGGTTTCTAAGTTAACGGAAGCATCGGGGAATGCTCCGAGATTACTGCGGCGAAGGGTTTCGGGGGAAGCGATGGCGACAAAACCCTGTGGCAAAACGGACACTACTGTTAAACAGACACCATCCACTGCTACGCTATCGCCGATCGCCAAATCTTGTAAAATCAGGTGTGAGTTGCTTGAGGTACAGGAAATCTGAAAACGGTCGTTTCCGATCGATTTGAGCTTTCCCAGAGATTGAATTAGTCCTGTAAACATCGGTATTTTCTAGTATTTCGATCGCATTGACGAAGAAACTGGGACTCAAGCCCCGTCCTTTTAGGACGGCTTTTCTTGATTCTTAATATACTTTGTCTGGATTGTGGAACTCAACAAGACAGAGACGAAAATGCTGCTAAAAATATAGAGCAAGTCGGGATGGGGAATCGCCACGACTCGCTTTCGGGCGCAGAGACAGAGTAAGACTACTCCGGTAGCATCAGTCGGTGAAGCGTCAAGAATCACCGCACATAAGAGGTCGGTGAGTATTTCAAATCAAATCACGGGCAAAAATCAGCCAGACTTAGGATCTCCCTTGTGATCCTTGCCGTCTTACCTCTTACAGGAGATTATTTTGACCCCGATATTTGTAGATTCAGGCGAAGATAGAGGCATATACTGGATTCAGGTCAAGTTTATGTCTAAGTTCTCCACCGCCTTACGGTTTCTTAATTCTATGAGGCCGATCGAATGATTGAAATGAAAGTCGCTGGAATTGCTCTAGATGCAGCCACGCGCAGTCCTATTGTCTTATTG
The DNA here is from genome assembly GCA_003542015.1 of Microcoleaceae cyanobacterium UBA9251. GTDB lineage: Bacteria > Cyanobacteriota > Cyanobacteriia > Cyanobacteriales > Microcoleaceae > Microcoleus. Next base: position 8,249 of record DPLL01000546.1, read on the forward strand.
AGAGACGCTACAGAGCGACGTGCTTTGCCTATTTACATCGGTCAGGAGCAGGCAAAAGCTATTATCGGCGCTTTGGAAGGCCAGAAGCCTCCTCGACCTTTAACTCACGATTTAATGGTCAATTTCTTAGAAGCCTGGAATGTCACCTTGGAGCGAGTAGTTATTCACTCGCTGCAAGATAACACTTTCTATGCCGTGCTGATCGTCCGCCAAGGAGAAGTTAAAAAAGAAATCGATGCCCGACCCAGTGATGCGATCGCCCTCGCCCTTCGCACGAACTGCCCCATCTGGGTGATGGAAGAAGTCGTAGCTGACGCTTCCATACCGGTCGATCGAGATGCTGATGAGGCCGAACGCAGAGCTTTCCGGGAATTTATCTCAAATCTCCGTCCAGAGGATTTGATTAAAAGAGGTGGCTTCAGTCCAGACGAAGCCAGTCACTGAGCGTAGTCGAAGTGCGAGTGAAAGTTAACTAAGCTATTTATAGCAACCCGATCGGCAGTTAGGACGTTTTTAATTGCTGAAACCCATTGAATTTATTACCCCATCGCATCGACTTCTTCCTTCAACATCTGCTATATGCGCTATCGAAGGTTTGGCAAAACCAACCTAAATCAGTCCGTGTTTTCCTTGGGAACTATGCGCTATTTGGATTCTGAGGAAACTGCCTGCCAGACTGTACAGCAGGCTGTGTCTCTGGGCATCAATCACCTAGAAACCGCCTCTGGTTATGGTTGCAGCGAGGAATATCTCGGCGCGGCCCTGTCGGCTGGCTTTTTTGTGGATCGATCGCGCCTGTACGTCACCACGAAAATTGCCCCAACTCCCGATGCTGATGCAATGGAGCGCTCCATCGATCAGTCCCTAAAACGCCTGAATTTAGACTATATCGACTGTCTGGCAATTCACGGTTTGAATACTTGGGAACAGCTTGGGATGATTCAGGCAGAAACAGGCTGCATGAAATCAGTCCAAAAAGCTGTTGCCGATCGCAGAATTCGGCACGTCGGCTTTTCAACTCATGGGCCATTGGAGCTAATTCTGGCAGCTATTAATACAGATTTGTTTGAATTTGTCAATCTGCATTATTACTATTTTTTTCAGCGCAACGCCCCGGCTATTGAACTAGCCAGCCAAAAAGATCTGGGCGTTTTTATTATTTCCCCGGCAGACAAAGGCGGGCAACTCTACAAGCCGCCGGAAACCCTGAAACAATTGTGTCTGCCTTTCTCGCCCCTAGAGTTGAACTATCGGTTTTTATTGAGCGATACTAGGATTACGACTTTGAGTGTGGGGGCTGCAAACCCGATGGAATTAGAGGAACCACTCAGATATTGCGATCGCGACTTTCCCCTCACACCCGACGAAATCGCTGCATTCGATCGCATAGAATCTGGTATGACATCCCGTTTAGAAACAGACAAATGCAGCCAATGCTATGCCTGTTTACCCTGCCCAGAAAACATCAACATTCCCGAAATATTGCGACTCCGCAATCTCGCCGTCGGCTGCGACATGACTGACTTTGGCAAATACCGCTACGCCATGTTTGAAAACGCCGGACATTGGTTTCCGGGCACTAAAGGTAATCGCTGCACCGATTGTGGCGAATGTTTACCCAGGTGTCCCGAACAGCTAGACATCCCAACCCTACTGAAAGATACTCACCAGCGGCTGGGCGGCAAATCAGGGCGGCGGTTGTGGGATTGAAAAAAACTGGTTTCTCCCAAAAATTCGATCGCGTTTACCACCAAATACCCCACAGAAACAGTCCTGGACGCACTCTAGACGGTGTTGCAAGAGTTTGAGATGCTTCGTTGCACTCAGAATGACATAATTACGTCCAAAGGCGTAAGTCTTAAGAAACTTGGTTTTTGGCTTCCCATGCTTAAGTGCAGTCTTTAACTCCTGCAACAATTAGGTTAAACTCGTTTTTAAGTTAATTTACATAGTCCAAGCAAAGATCCGGGTTTTTGAACCTGAGTGAAAACCTAAAATTGATCAAAAAAGTATGTCTGTTTTTGGGGTTCAATACTGCCAAGAGGCTTTCCAGAACATCCGACAGCATACTAATAACTAAATAACCCAATCTGGCTCAGCAGAATTTCAACAGTAACATTCTGATCGTTTAGATTAATTGGCAGCCCGCATCTACTACCGATTTAGCATCTACTCCTATGGCTCAGACTCAGTTAAACAACCACCAGTCAAATTGTCCGCAGCCAACTAAAGCAGTAAGTTCCGAAAGATTTACAGCAGTTGTCATTCCCCGCACCTACAATTTGCCTCTCACCCGCAAACAACTAATTGGACTCCTCATTTTACCAATCATCTTGCCACTGGGACTTGCTGGCGGGGCGCTGTGGATGATGTTTACAGCGGGGCTCAGCCAACTGCAAAATCAAGCTAAATCAGAATTAGCTGTTAGTGAAATTAACTATAATCTCCAATTCGAGCGGGCGGCTTTCAGTTTGCAAAACTCCTCTGATAGCAAGTCGATCGCCCAAACAGCCCTAGCTTACAACAGCGGCAAAAAATTACCATATTTGCCAAAATCTGTCAAGCAAATTCTGGAAAATTATGTCAAAACAGGAGCAATACACAGTGCAGCTTTAGTGGGGAAAGATGGGAAGATAATTGTCAGGGTTAATTTCAACCAGGAAGGACAAAGTTTTAATCCTCGTAACCTAGCTCATACAGTATTAGAGACAAAAGAGCCAATTACGAAAAGTACAATTGTTAATTACGCAGAAATTCCCGTAAAAGATCCCAAAAATCAGACAGTTATTGCTGCTTTATTTCTCGGAATAAATCTGAGCCAAATGCCGATGGTTGCCAGTAGCGAAACCGTCAATTCACTGGGCGGATTCTACGCTATTTATGCACCACTTAATGAGGGCAAATATGTCTTGGTAAGTGGACAAACAGTTACGAAAAATCAACGGTTGCCCGACTTACAGTCCATCGACAAATCGGTACTGAGATCTGCACGCGCCGCTGGTGGAAAACCAGTTGCTCAGCAAATAAATATAGGCAATCAGACTTATATAGTAGCGGCAAAATCTCTGAATAATTTAGCCGGAAAATCCGCAGTAATTTTAGTCCGGGGAATCCCCGAAACCTGGCTGGGTAGCCATTGGCTGCTGCTGGCACTGTTGGCGATCGCCACAGCCACGCCGATCGCCTCGACCGTTGCAATAACTCGCCTAATTGCTAAATCTGCCCACTCAGAATCGGGAGCAATTGCCTCCGAACCCCAGGAACTATCGCTCAAATTAGATCAAATTTCTGACAAGTTTAATTGGGATAAATTTCCGAATTTATTGGCAAAAGAGTCAATTTTAGAGACTCAATTAGTTAGTAGTCGATTTGAATTACAAAAATTTATGGGCAGACAGTCTGTCGAACAGCACCAAAATCCGCTAACTTTCAAAGCCCTAGAATTGCCAGCAGCCCGATCAAACTCCAACCAACAACTACCCGCAGAAGAGACAAATTACTGCTTGATCAATGTCACTCAGACCAAGCACAGCTTGCAAAAGTTAAACCGCCTCAACTTGGAATTGCAGCGAGAAATAGTCGATCGCGAACAGACTGAAAAAGCCCTACAAAATAGCCGCAGATTACTACAAGCCATCTTAGACTACTCCACAGCAGTTATCTACATTAAAGATGCAGAAGGAAAATATCTCCTAGTCAACCGCTATTTTGAAACCTTATTCCACATCACCAAAGAGCAAATTGCAGGCCAAACAGATTTCGATATTTTCCCAAAACAAAAAGCAGAAACTTTGCGAGACAACGACCTCAAAGTTCTCCTAGACGACTCGCCGCTCAGCATCGAAGAAGTTGTCCCTCAAGACGACGGGGATCACACCTACATTTCCCTAAAATTTCCCCTCTACAACTCCGAAGGAATCGCCTACGCAGTCGGTACAATTTCTACAGACGTCAGCGAGCGCAAACTTGCCGAACTAGCCCTAGAAAAAGCCAAAGCAAAATTAGAAATAGAAGTCGAACAACGCACCCTATTCCTGAAACAAACCAACGAACAGTTACAGTTAGAACTCGCAGCCAGAGTCCGTGGTGCCATCACCGTCAGACAAATGACCGCTCAAGTGGCCCGACACGCCAGAACCGTTGACGGCATTCTCGATGCCTCCCTCGACCTAATTTTTCTAGTTAACCAGTCAGGAAAATACACTTACGTCAGTCGCACCGCCACTCAAGCCGCCGGCATGAACCCCAGAGAAATGATCGGCAAAACCTGGCAGGAATTAGGCTGGTCACCAAACATGATGCAGCAGGTTGACGAACAATGCAGTACCGTATTTGCCACAGCCGTCCCGGCTAAAGGCGAAATAATCATCCCCACCGCAGTCTGGGGAATGCGTGACTACGAGTACATTCTCAGCCCGGTTTGCACCACAGACGGCAGCGTCGAAGCGGTGGTTGCTACGCTACGGGATATCACCGAACGCAAAGACGCCGAGGAAGCGTGGCAGTTCGCAAAAGAAGCCGCAGAACTCGCCAACCGCGCCAAGAGCGCCTTTCTGGCAAACATGAGCCACGAGTTGCGTACTCCCCTGAATGCGATTATCGGCTACAGCGATATGCTGGCCGAAGACGCCCAAGAGTTAGGAAACCAAGAGGTAGTCTCCGACTTAGACAAAATCCGTACCTCGGGCCAACACTTGTTGCGAATGATTGACGACATTCTCGACATCTCCAAAATTGAAGCTGACAAAATGGAAATTTACCTCGAAAGCTTCGATGTAGCTGGCTTAATTGAGGAAGTGGCTGTTACCGTTAAACCGCTGATGGAGAAGAATGGCAATACTTTGCAGATAGTGAGTTCTGACACCATTGGCACAATGCACGCTGATTTGATGAAAGTGCGACAGGTACTTCTCAATTTACTCAGCAATGCTGCTAAATTTTCTACAGAAAGTGCGATCGTACTTTCTGTAGAAAAAATTAACAGTGAACAGTTAAAAAATAAATATCAACCAACAGTTGCTCAACTTATAATTTTGGATGAGGAATTTTTAATTTTCCGAGTTACAGATACGGGGATCGGCATGACAAAAGAGCAGCAGCAACGGCTATTTCAACCTTTTACTCAAGCCGACGATTCAACTACCCGCAAGTACGGCGGCACTGGTTTGGGACTGACTATCAGCCAGCGTTTCTGCCAAATGATGGGCGGTGATATTGAAATAGAAAGCGAGGCTGGTTGCGGTTCGACTTTTACTGTTTTTCTGCCTGCTTCATTGTGCGATCGGCACGAATGATCGCATGACGCTTGTAGGGGCGGGTTTTACCAACAATCATCGCCAGAAACCAACAATCTAATAAACCCGCCCCCACCCAAGCAAAAATCCGTACATTTTTTGCAGCTAATAAAATGTAAGGTTGATGTAGGTAATCCGCTTATAAGATGATTGTCGGGGCGGGTTTTACCAACAATCATCGCCAGAAACCAACAATCTAATAAACCCGCCCCCACCCAAGCAAAAATCCGTACATTTTTTCCATCTATAGCAGTCGCCAATGCGCTTTGAGCATCGTTCCCTGA
>DPLL01000545.1 GCA_003542015.1 Microcoleaceae cyanobacterium UBA9251
GGTACTGGTAAAACCGCTGGTTTTACTTTGCCGATTCTGCAACTGCTTTCTACGACAAATAGCCCGGATGCGCCGATGCGTCGTCGGCCAGTGCGATCGCTCATTCTCGTGCCCACCCGCGAACTCGCGGCACAGGTGGAGGAAAGCGTGCGCGAGTACGGCAAATACCTCAACCTGAAATCGATGACGATATTTGGCGGGGTTAGCATCAATCCGCAAATTCAGCGCCTGAAAGACGGTGTAGATATTCTAGTCGCTACTCCTGGCCGATTGCTCGATCACGTACAGCAGCGGACGATCGATCTCTCCCAGGTGGAAATTCTGGTGCTCGATGAAGCCGATCGAATGTTGGATATGGGATTCATCCCTGATGTCCGTCGCATCCTCGCCCTGCTACCTTCTAAACGACAAAGCCTGCTGTTTTCCGCTACCTTTTCNNAGTGAGATCAAAGCACTTGCGGAAAAAATGCTCAACCACCCAGTGTTGATCGAGGTGGCGCGCCAACACCTCAGCGTTGAATTGATCGCGCAGAAGGTTTACAAAGTGTCGCGCGATCGCAAAACCGACCTCCTCACCCACTTAATCAATCTGCACAAATGGTATCAGGTGTTAGTTTTTACCCGCACTAAGCACGGCGCCGATCGACTATCCAAACATCTGACTCAAGTAGGCATTTCCGCCCTCGCCATCCACGGTAACAAAAGCCAATCCGTGCGTACCCGCACTTTAGCAAAATTCAAAGACGGTAGCTTNNGATATCAACGAGCTACCGATCGTGGTTAATTTCGAACTCCCCAACGTACCCGAGGATTACGTTCACCGCATTGGACGCACCGGTCGTGCTGGTACGCCCGGAGAAGCTCTATCCCTCGTGTGTGTGGATGAAGACGAGTTTCTAGCGGACATCGAAAAGCTGATGAAGCGCTCTGTGCCGCAAGAAGTAGTCGCGGGTTTTGAACCCGATCCCTACGCCAAAGCTGAGCCGATCAAAATGGGTGGTCGGTCAGGTCAGCCCGGACGGCAGAATCGGCGGACTCCTCCGGGTGGTAATTCGTCTCATCGATCGCACGATAAGCACCAGGAAAAGCCTTCTGGGGCGGGGAATTCTGAGTCTCGCAGGGGGGTAGCTGCACCGACGCGATCGCCNNCTAGGCTTAATGGTCAAACAGCAATCTGTGACTGGGTTTAACGTTAAGTTGACACTAATGGGCTCCTGGAGTGTCCCTACTAGGGATGTTGTTTAGTGGCGATCGCCCATCAATTCAAGTTAAGGGCGATCGCATTTCAACCAAATCTGTCATTCTGAGTCATGAGGGTCGCGAAGGAACTGAAGAATCTCGATCGATTATTCGCAACGCTTGCGGATGACACAGGGCTTTGCGTAAGTCCTGTCCTATTTTAAGAGGANNTTACGCAGCTATTGTGTCTGTCATTCTGAGTGAAACGAAGAATCTCGCGAGATTCTTCGCTGCGCTCAGAATGACATATAGGCTTTGCGTAAGTCCTGTTCTAATGAGATCAGACGTTCAATCTGTGTTTTTCTCCTAAAAATTTGTTCCCAAGATAAGAGATTTACTTCCTTAGCGTTGTCTGTGAGTAAAGCATCTTCTTCAGTAATTAACAAGAAACGCCAGCCTGTATTTTCAGAGACTATTTCAGCAATTTCTTTCAACCTGTCTATGAATGTTTGTCTAGCAGAACCGTTGAATTAGATTATGTAACCTTCGGCTTCGTTCCTTTTTGCAATCAAATTTGAGCGATCGGTCCCTAAATCGAAAGGGATGTCTTCAGGTTCAGGCTCAACAAATACTGTATAGCCTTCTTGTCGGTATTTTTCAGCAATTTTAGACACTGATGTGTCCTGTATCAATTTAGCAGTCATAAATAACTCTCTATTTGTCACTGTTAACAATAGGACTTACGCAGTCTGGACGCTGTTCCAAAGGTTTGAGATTCTTCGCAACGCTCAGAATGACAGAATTAGGTTATTAGTACATAAGTCCTGAACAAATCAACTTTTTTTGTCGATCGCACTGATTTCCGATCGCCCCCACGCCCTCACCGATCTCGCACTTCGCGATCGCACCAGTTGTCATCCCCACCAGCCACCAGCCAACAGTCGATCGGCTGCTTCTCACTGATGACTTCCTTCAAGACCCTTTAAGATAAGAGCAAAACTTAAGTGCCAAATAGTTTGCTAAACTTATCCACAGTTAACTACTCAGGGGAAGTTTTATGTGGAAAGTGGCAGAGTTCGCAAAATTAGTGGGAGTTTCAGGTTCTACGCTACGGCGCTGGGAGAGCGAAGGTAAGCTAATCCCTGACAGAACACTGGGAAACCAGCGACTTTATTCAGAAAGCCACCTCAATACAGCCCGCCACCTGAAAACCGGGAAAACGCCACCCAGTAGGGTGATCGTATATTGTCGGGTTTCCTCTACTGGGCAAAAACAAGACTTGCTTCGTCAAGTGCAAACTATGGAACAGTTCTGCTTGGCACAAGGCGTCGCCATAACAGATTCAGTTCAAGAGGTCGGGGGCGGACTCAACTTCAAACGTCCCAAATTCTTACAAATTGTACAATGGGCGATGCTTGGGGAAGTTAGGGTGCTGTACGTCGCCCACAAAGATCGGCTGTGCCGATTTGGTTTTGAATTGGTCGAGCAAATCTTGCAGTGGAATGGCGGCACGGTTATCGTCGCCAACGCGGAAAGCCTTTCTCCGTATGAAGAGCTGACACAAGACTTGCTTTCGATAATTCACTGTTTTTCTTCCCGACTCTACGGACTGCGGAAATACAAAGCAAAAGTTAAGAATATTGTAGACGGTGTAGATCCTTGTGCGGATTCCGCTATACTTAGTCAAGCAACAAATTCTAGTAAAGTTTAACTATGTTTGCTGTCAAACGAGCGCTAAAACTAAATAAAACAGAAGCGACCGTGATGGCAAAACACGCAGGGTTCCGGCGCGTAGTATTTAACTTTGGGCTGAGCTTGCGGACTCAAATGTATAGCGAAGGGAAATTTACCGACTCGAAGGTGATAGGCGAAGTCAAGAAAGTTCTCACCAACTACGTCAAGAAAAAGCCTGAATTTGCTTGGATGAACCAGTTATCTAGTCGAGTTTACCAAAATGCGTTAATCGCTCTAAAAGATGCTTTCAATCGGTATCGCTCTGGGAAAGCAGGTCATCCAAGATTAGCCCGCCACAGAGACAGTCAATCCTTTACAGTCGATTCGTCTAACGGCAAAGTTTTGTTGGTCGCTGGTAGCACCATTAAAATCCCTAGGCTGGAAACTTTTCGGCTTTTTGAACCATTAGAATGTGGTTTTATTTCTCAAACTTTTACGGTTTCAAAAGAAGGAAGTCGTTGGTTTGTCTCGTTCTGTGTTGATGCCGAACGTCTACCTGTTCAGCAGTCTGGAGGTTCTGTAGGCATAGATATCGGTATCAAGTCTTTTGCTACGCTGTCAACCCAGCAGACCTTTGATGCACCAAAGCCGTTGAAAGCCAGTGCGAAAACCAAGCTTGCTACCTTGCAGCGTAAAGCATCGAAACAGGTAAAAGGTTCTCAAAACCAGCGCAAGACCTACGACAAGATTAGGCTGCTCCATGCTCGGATAGCTCGTATTCGCTTAGATTTTCTCCACAAGTTGACCACTTATTTAGCCAAGACATTCAAGTTAATTAAGATCGAAAACTTGAATGTTCAAGGAATGATGGCGAATCACAAATTAGCTGGAGCAATATCCGCTCTCGGATTTGACGAATTCCCACGTCAACTCGACTACAAGTCAAAAATGTATGGAGCTAATTTAGTATTGGTAGACCAGTGGTTTCCTAGCACTAAGACTTGTTCCAATTGTGGTACAAAAAAAGAGCTGCCACTCAGCGTTCGGACTTTTGATTGTCCGGCTTGTGGCAGATCTTTGGAGCGTGATTTTAACGCAAGTTTAAATATTTTAAACTGGGAACCCTCGGCTTGAGGGGGATAGCCTACTTATCTTGGGATTAGCCGTCTACCCAACAGCGTAGGAAGTGAACTCGAATTGTGTCTAAAAATAAGTTTAGATAAGTTTAGGTAAGTTTCATAAAGCAGAAGAAGAAGATTAACCCAAAAGCCAAATGACATCAACCCACCTCAAAACATCCTCCCGATCGCCCTTAAACGCCCCAACAGTCCGCCATTTCCCCAACGGGCTGACAGTTATAGCCGAACACTTACCAGTCGATGCCGTTAACCTCAGCGTGTGGCTCAACTTGGGTTCCGCCGTCGAACCAGACGAAATCAACGGTATGGCTCACTTTTTAGAACACATGATTTTTAAAGGAACTCCCAGCATCGAGAGCGGCGAATTTGAGCGAGCGATCGAACAGCGCGGCGCAGTCACCAATGCCGCCACCAGCCAAGATTACACTAACTACTACATCACGACAGCCCCCAAAGACTTTGCTCAGCTAGCTCCCCTACAAGTCGATGTCTTGCTCAATGCGAGCATTCCCGACGACGCCTTCGAGCGAGAACGCCTGGTAGTATTAGAAGAAATTAGACGATCGGAAGATAATCCCCGCCGCCGCACCCATCGGCGATCGATGGAACTAGCCTTTGAAGTCCTACCCTATCGCAGACCGGTACTCGGCCCCACCTCAGTCATCGAACAGTTGACAGCCCAACAAATGCGGGATTTCCACAGCAGCAGATATCATCCCGCTTCCATGACAGCCGTAGCTGTAGGCAATTTACCAGTCGATGAATTAATTGCAATTGTCGCCGACAGTTTTGCAGCAAAAAGCACAGCCCCAAATGGCAAAAAAGAAGTGCCTGCTGTCAGCAACATTCAACCAGAATCCCAAATCCCGAACTACTCCCCAGAATTGCCGTTTACAGAAACAATCCGCCGCGAATTTGTAGACGCCAGCCTCCAACAAGCCAGACTAATCGTGATGTGGCGAGTGCCCGGTTTTATTGACATTTCCGAAACCTATGCCCTTGACGTTTTGGCGACAATATTGAGCCACGGGCGCACTACTCGCTTGGTTAAAGACTTGCGGGAGGATCGGGGCCTAGTTTCGTCAATTTCCGCCAACAACATGACTCAGCAACTCGGTGGCGTCTTCTCGATTTCGGCTCAATTGGCGACGGAAAACTTGGCTGAAGTCGAAGCAGCGATGATTAAACACATCCGCAGCCTTCAAACCGAACTAGCGACTGATGCTGAAATTTCGCGCATCCGCACCCAAGTAGCAAATCGGTTTATCTTCGGTAACGAGACTCCGAGCGATCGCGCAAGTTTATACGGCTACTATCAGTCAATGGTAGGAGATATCGCACCCGCCCTCAACTATGCAGCTTGCATCCAAGCCCTCAGTGCAGAGGATCTCCGGGATGCGGCTGTCAAATATCTGTCTCCCGATGCGATGGGTGTCGTGGTAATTCGCCCCACCGCTGCGTAAACCAAAGTCGGACTCGCCTGCTGAAATCTCGATCGACCGGTGCGTTGAAAGTTTTGTATCGAATCAATAATACAAAGCCTTTCAGGTACGGGCGATCGGCAAAAATACCGTAATTTTCTGAGAGGATAAGCTGGGAATTATTGACAATCGAGTAATCTAATCTGGGGCCCACTAGATTGATCCACTGTCGTAATTCCCAAATCTAAAATCTAAAATCTAGAATCTAAAATCGATTGACATGGGTAGGCGGTTATGAAATTACAAAACTTGATCAACTCGAAAATTAGGTATGATGCCAAGGCGATCGCGGCTGACGACAACCTCAGCCGCCAAATTCAAAGCCGCCTCATTGACTTCGGTTTACTGAAACCTCCCGTAGACGGCCTATTTGGCCCCCTCTCTACAGCCGCTCTCCACAGATTTCAAACCCTAATCAAGTGTGGCGAACCGGGTTTTTTGGGAACAATAACAGCCGAAAAACTGATCGAAACCAAGCCAGCGGACATTCCCACACATCCTCTGATACTGAAGATAGTCAAAGACACGGTTTTTAAAACAAAACCCCTCGCCTCTTCTCAACTTGCGGACTCGGAAAAACAAGCAGTACCAGCAGGAAAAGAGTTTGAGCTAATTGCTTTTGCTCCGATTCGCGGCCACGTAAGAGTTGCTCTCCGCAACGAATCTTTCAACGGTTCAGGAATTTGGTATATTTTCGGAGCACAGGCTCAAATTACTCAAGACGGCGCTCTACTTTACCCCAAACCGAATCCGCCAACTGTCAGACTTGGGGTTCCTTATAGATCCAAAATCGATAACTTGTATAACCCGACGGGTGCTTGTAATGTAACTTCTTTAGCAATGTGTCTGGACTTCCTGAGAATTCCCAGGCGCAAAAAAAACGGACAATTTGAGGACGAACTCTACGAATATGCGATCGCCAAAAGTTACAGTCGCTGGAATCCCTACGATTTAGCAAAGATTGTGCAAGATTACGGTGCCCAAGATTTCTTTACAGAGAATGCAACTATTGATGAAATTCAAGATTGGCTAGCCAGCGGAAATCCGGCTGTTATACATGGATACTTCACGTCTTTCGGGCACATTGTTGTCGTGGTAGGTTATGACAGCGAAGGATTCTTCATTCATGATCCCTATGGAGAGTGGTTTGAGATCGGCTACGATACTGAGGCCAGCGGTGCTTATTTGCACTATAATTATCGCTTAATCCGTCGCATCTGTATGCCGGACGGCAAATTTTGGGTGCATTTTATCTCGAAGTAATCATGGGTTATTTGTTATTAGTTATTGGTTATTTGTTATTGGTTAGTGGTAATAAATAACCAATAGTTGACTGTTGACTCTCAGCAACTCTGGACACGGCACTGCCTTGTCCAGACTGTGGGTAACTAACAACCAATAACCAATAACCACTAACCACTAACCACTAACTAACTATTAATTTTCATACTCAAATCCAGCCAAGTAGATCGCGTAATTGGAGCACTCGTAGAAATATAATCAACTCCGGTTTCCGCCACACTCCGAATAGTTTCTAAAGTCACATTCCCAGAAGCTTCAATTTTTACCCGATCGCACTTTTCACGAATTATTGCCACAGCCTGCCGCATCAAATCAAAGGACATATTATCTAACATGATAATATCCGCCTTATGCTGCAAAGCTGTTTCTACTTCGGCGAGAGTTTCGGTTTCAACTTCGATTGTCAGCGGATAGGGGATAGAATTGCGAATTAGGGCGATCGCCTCGGCAATTCCCCCAGCCGCCCCAATGTGATTATCTTTAATCATCACCGCGTCATCTAATCCCATGCGATGATTGCAAGCACCGCCGATTTGAGTCGCGTATTTTTCCAACAATCTCAACCCCGGTGTTGTCTTGCGGGTATCCACCAATTGCACGGGTAAATCGGCAATTTTGTCAACATATTTCTGAGTTAAAGTAGCGATGCCGCTCAAACGCATTGCCAAGTTTAATGCTACTCTTTCTCCGGTTAGCAGCGCATCGAAATTGCCGGAAATCTCGGCGATTACTTCTCCTTTTTCGCACAGTTTCCCTTCTGGTACTTGGGGGATGAAACTGAGGTTGCTGTCTAAAAGTTTAAATGTGCGATCGGCAATTGGCAATCCGGCTATGACTCCTGCTTCTTTGACTATCCATTTAGCGGTACCCTGGATGCTGTTTGCGGGGAATAAGGCTGATGTTGTGCGATCGCCCCTACCGATATCTTCTAGCAGCCAGTTGTGCAATAGGGAGTCTAAAACTATCCAAGGTGGCAATATTGCTTTCATGTTTTTGTCGGTTGTTATATCGAGTTTAGTTGCGGGGCAAAAATCACCCGGCGGTTGAAACCGCGTCTACNNTCCGCGCAACGCGAGACTAAGAGGTACAAGGGATTTGGGATGATATCTATTAGGAAGAATAGTCGATCGGGTAGTTTTCGGCAACTTCCAAAACAATCTTGCCACCATCGCATTTGAGTCTCGGCACCTTTTGTATCCAACACCATATCCACACCTAACAGTTTGCTCAAACGACACGGCGCAGTTTTGTAGTCCATTAGTTGACAAAGTTGGGTGTCGGTGGTTTAATGGGTTTGGCTTTTGGTAAAATCATCAGGCTTATATAACTAGATGAGTGTCAAAATACATAGGTATGTCATTGTGAGCGAAACGAAGTGAAGCTAAGCATAAGTCCTTCGGGCAGGCTTCGCCAACCTAGGGGTTAGGCTAGCTTTACATTCTGTTACATGGACTGGTTTATTTGCGCCTNNGGGGAGGGTTGGGGTGGGGTAAAAAACTTTACGACTCATTTAGGACTGCTATATTTCTGGAATTATGTAGTTTTTATGTTTATTTTGGAGAAAGAAAACATGGTCAATCGGCACGAGAAGTATGAAGTTCAGAATATCCAACAAGATTTTTCTGAACAGGATCCTTTTACCATTGAAAGATATGAGCAGTTTTTCAAGTTCTTCCCGAAAGAAGCCCTAAAAGTCCTTGATGTAGGGTGCAACACTGGTAGAGGTGGATTACGCCTCAAGGAGCTAAACCCAAACCTTACGCTATTGGGGCTTGACTGTGTACAGGAAAGATTGGATGCTCTTCCCGAATGCTATTCGCAAAAAGTATATGGTCTATCAACAGATATACCTATTGAGGATCGAGTTGTTGATGTTATTGTCGCTGGTGAGTTCCTTGAACATTTGTACCCTGCTGACGTAGACAAAACATTATGCGAGTTTCAAAGAGTTTTAAAGATTGGTGGAAGACTACTGCTGACAACTCCGAATCCTAATTACATCAAAAGTAAAATTAGTGGAGCGTCGGTTTATGGTATCAGTCATCTGACCCAGCATTTTCCCAAAAATTTACGCTTTAGGCTACAAACCCACGGCTACTCAGGAGTTAAAATTTATGGCTCAGGCAAAGTATCACGGTATTTGGGTTGGTATTTCCCACTTATGGCTGTGTATGGTAGCTATCTCGTGTTAGCAAACAAGTATTGAGTGCAAGCTAACAACTTTGGTGCAGCGGACCTACTGCAATCGGCTGGCGAGGTTGCCCAAAATACTGAGAGCCGCTGACCATGATCATTAGGCTGCCTCATCCCTCGGTAGGGAAGGTATTTCGAGATTGTCTGGTAAGGTTAAAAAAATATTTTTTTTCCTTTGATAATGGAGGAGATTTTGGAAATTCTTCGGGAGGTGCGCCACGAGAAAATTTGTCAAAAAGAGTCTCACCTATGAAAATTGTGCTGGATACTAATATCTTTGCGATTTATTAGTATTAGATGAATATGAAGAGATTCCTATTGTTACGGCTAGGGAGTTTTTAGAGCGGCTTTACCGTTAAGCGAAAGGTTTTGGAGTTGGCTTTTAAAGGGAAAATTGAGCCAACAGACGCGATATTGCTGATTTTATTGGCTGGGCGATGGGAAGCGTTGATTCAAGAGAGTCCGAAACCAGAAGATTTTGAGTTGGCGTTTGATCGCGGGTTAGAGGGGGATTAATTCAGACGCCGACGAATTGCGAAGGGGTGGCGGTTGAGAAGCCAGAGGGGGCAGATTGCTGAGGCTGTGAATTCTTGCCCCTCGTCAGAGGGAATTGATCAGGGTGGCGACATCTGCCCGTTATGAAGGTGGTTGCTGGGGGTATTCTGTTGCTGACTTTGGGTGTTGGTGCTTTAATGGAATAGAGAGGGCGATCGCGAGTAAAAACAATGATACAGCCAGTCATTTTAGAAAAATTAGCAGAACTCCCTGAGTCTCTTCAGACAGAAGTGCTTCATTACATTGAGTTTTTGATTGAAAAGCAGGCGAAAAACTCAACTCAAGAAAAGCCGACAAAGAAGCGTCGTGTTGCCGGAACAATGAAAGGAATGTTTGTTCTACCGCTACCTGATGACTTTGATGAGCCGCTTGAGGATATGAAGGAATATATGGAATGAATAGATTACTATTAGATACTCATGCTTTGATCTGGTTTGTATCCAATGATCCAAATCTGCCCGTGTCAACTAGAGACCAGATTGAATCTGCCGACGATGTTTTCTTGAGCATTGCAAGTCTTTGGGAGATGGCAATTAAACTCAATATTGGAAAACTCCCCTTACAGGGCAATTTTGAAGACATTGAACCTCAACTCATTGCTGCGGGTATAACGATTCTTCCTCTGACATTTGCCGATACTGTTCAATTCCGTTATTTACCCCTGCATCATCGAGATCCTTTCGATCGCATTCTGGTGGCACAGGCGATTCATCATTCCCTGGTTTTGATTAGTCGCGATGTGGCTTTTGATGCCTATGACCTTCAGCGGGTATGGTCATAACTGTGGCAGATATTTTGTTGACTAAGTTGGGTGTTGGTGCTTTAATAGGATGAATCCGTTTACTTAGGAGAAAGTTAGAATGTCATTCGCTGATGAGATGCGTCGCAAGAGTTTGGAAGCCCAAAGCAATGCTGCCAAAAAAGCGCTTGAATTAGAAAAGTCGAAACGCGACAACTGCATCCCCAATCTAAAGAAGGATATTCAGGAGGCAGCAAGCAAGGGATTATGCGAAGTGATTATTAAAAGTTTCCTCGACTCTGGGGAATGGAGAAATAAGAGTGGAATTTTGACAACTGAAACGGAACTTAAAACGGAATTTGAAAATTTGGAATTGAACTCATTGTTGGAAATGTACTCATCAAAAGTTGATGAGTGGGACAGGATGCGTATAGCCTTTATCAAATCAGAACCGGGTCTAAGCCTAACACGGGTGGTGGAAGTGAAAGGAGATGGCGAAAGCAACCCCCCTAAGTGGGAGAGAACTATATTGTTGAAAGTTGTGTGGTAATATACCGCAAGGGTATAAGATCAAAATATTGCGATCGCCCTTATTGCAGCAACTTCCAGAATCCTTATTGCCAGAAGTCAGCGAATATCAGCAACTCCTACTCAAGAAGTAGCCGATCGCGCTTAAAGAAATAAACTAATATCAACTCGGAAAAAATCGGCTAACTTCCTGGCTTCATCTATTTCGATCGCCCTTCCGCTAACAAAAACTTTCTCAACCTCTGTTTCCGTTCCCAAAACTGGAATCAAATCTGATTTGTCCAAATCTCTCGCATCCATTAAATGTTGCAACATTGAAGCAGCATTTCCTGCGGGAATTGGATAATTTTCAGCCTCAAATTTTTCAATCAGCGTTATCAAAAGCTCCAGAAATAGCTCTTCCTCCAGCGATCGCATCGGGCGGTGTTCCAGTTCGCAAGCGAGAGCGATCGCGGCCTCGTTTTCTGCTTCATTTGCGATCGGTTTAGGTTGATACCGAACAAGTAAATCTGTATAAGATTTTGCATCAAAAGTACGGATCATTTTTCCACTCATCCTTATCATACTCAGCGTGAGTCAGAACATATTTGATGTAGATTCTTTGAGAAACATAAACCAAATCAACAATCAGCCGATATCGATTTCCCTTAATATTAAATACGGTAAAATTTCCGACTGATTCAGCTTTTGGATAAATCTGCTGAACATCAATTAAGTTCTGCCATTCCGCTTTACTTGACACTCTATACCAGTCATAAAGTGCATCACAGGAATCCGCATGGCTTTCACAGAAATCTCGCAGGATTTTTCGGCTGATAACGCGCATTTCACCCTTGTTTTCCAAACTACACCAGATTTTGTTCTGGACTGACGCACTTCTTATATTATAAACATCTGTAAGTCCATAAAAAACTAAAGCCCTTTTCCGTTGTTGCGGGAAAAGAGCTTTAATTTATTATTAACCTGGCACCGAGCTATTTTACCGGGCAGTGACCCGCCGAGTATCTTCGCCATAGCAACGTTTAACAACCGAGTTCGGGATGGATCGGAGTGGTTCCATTACATCATAAGCACCAGGAAAGCTTTGAAAACTTTGAATCCTGTGTCTGCGTTAAACTTGATGCGCTGCATCTTTTTCGCTCGACACTTATTACATTACCAAACTCCCCTAAGTTTGTCAAGCGTTTTTTGAAATATTTTTTGCCCATTGGACGCATGGGAGTCTAGAAACCAGGTTTCGACTTGGTTTCGACTTGGTTTCGACTTGGTTTCGACTTGGTTTCGACTACGCTCAACCACCGGAGTTCTCTGAGCGTAGTCGAAGGGCAACCACCGGAGTACCCTGAGCGTAGTCGAAGG
>DPLL01000490.1 GCA_003542015.1 Microcoleaceae cyanobacterium UBA9251
ATCAAAAATATGCAAATATACAGGTTTTAAGCTGTCGGCAAATACTTTTGTACGATCGTCCATCCTGTCAGTAACACAGTCACAAAACCGGCCAACAAAGTCACATTAGTGCTAATGTGGAGGGGACGAGCCCAAGGGCGTTTTGGGCTAATTTGCAAGCCGCTTCCAACAGAAACTAACACCAAAGTAACCACCGCTAACCCCGCAGGTAAATGAGCCGAGTGACCCAAATTGCCGTAGTATCCCAGGGTGCCGACTACGCCAATTCCCAGCAGTAAAATTACCAGAGTCGCCATGACAGCACCTACAGCCAGATGAACGGGACGCAGCCATTTTGGGCGCGGCTGTTTGGTATTGCGATCGTAAAACATCCAAGTTCCAGTAACAGCCAACAGCAGATAAGCAAACAGCGAAAAGCCCATTGACCAAGCCGCTATTTTCCACAACCACAAGAAAGAAGGTAGATTCATAAGTTACATAATATTATGTTTGCATTTGCGCGTCCAAATACCATAATATGCTCTAATGTCTAGTAGCTGTGTATTTTGGCGCTCATGACGATCGCAATTGACTTTGGAACTAGCAACACCGTTGTCGCTCGCTGGAATCCGGCCCGACAGCAGCCCGAAACTTTGAAATTGCCGGGACTTTCGGCAATCTCGGCTCAAAATCCGCCCCTAATTCCCAGTTTACTCTACGTTGAGAACGCTGCTGAAAATAAAGTAATACTTGGCCAACAAGTCCGAGACAAAGGCCTTGATTTGAGTACAGATTCTCGATTTTTCCGCAATTTCAAGCGGGGAATTGGTACTCCAATTCAGGGTTTTATGCCGGAACTTGAGGGGAAAATTATTACTTTTGAACAAGTAGGACAGTGGTTTATAGAGCAAATTGTCGGCTCAATTCGCTCACTTCCGCTATCTGTAGATTCTTTGGTTTTTACTGTCCCAGTAGATAGTTTTGAAGCTTACCGCAATTGGCTGGGCAAAGTTTCTCAATCTTTGCAAGTAGAACAGGTGCGGATGTTGGATGAACCCACGGCGGCGGCTTTGGGTTACGGTTTAGCCGATCGCGAAAATCTGTTAGTAATTGATTTTGGTGGCGGAACTCTCGACCTTTCTTTAGTACGTTTAGATATTTCTGCAAACAAAAAGCCCCTCGGTTTCCTGCTGAAATGGGGCGACAGATCCCTGGCTGAATCTTCAGGACAAAAGGCAAAAGTTGCCAGGGTTTTGGCTAAAGCCGGACAAAATTTAGGCGGTTCTGATATTGATAATTGGCTAGTAGATTATTTTGTCAAAACCAAAGGCTTGGTGAAATCTCCGATCACAGCGCGATTAGCAGAACGATTAAAGATTCAGTTGTCTTTGTTAGAAGGGGCGACTGAGGTTTATTTTGACGATGAAAACTTTGAGGCTTACGAATTAGAATTAGAGCGCGCTGAATTTGAATCTATTCTCGCAGAACATCAGTTTTTTGACAACCTCGACGAGTGCATGAATCAAGTATTGCAGCAAGCGCGGCGTCAAGGCTTAGAAATTGCTGACATTGATGCAGTTTTGCTAGTTGGCGGCACTGTCCAAATTCC
This sequence comes from Microcoleaceae cyanobacterium UBA9251, assembly GCA_003542015.1. Taxonomy (GTDB): domain Bacteria; phylum Cyanobacteriota; class Cyanobacteriia; order Cyanobacteriales; family Microcoleaceae; genus Microcoleus. The sequence continues at coordinate 1,589 of DPLL01000490.1, forward strand.
TGCTGTGCAGCGGTGGGTTGAGCAATATTTCGACAAGGCAAAGATTAAGTGCGATCGACCTTTTGAAGCGATCGCCCAAGGTGCTTTGCAACTCAGTCAAGGCATAGAAGTCAAAGATTTTCTATATCACAGTTACGGAATTCGCTACTGGAACCGCCGCGAAAATTGCCACAGTTGGCATAGTTTAATCAAATCCGGTCAGTCTTATCCGATGAGCGAACCAGTAGAATTAATGTTGGGTGCTTCTGTGGAAAATCAGCCGAGTATTGAATTAATTATCGGCGAATTGGGGGCGGAAACTGGCGGCACAGAGATATATTTTGATGGCGACAGATTGATTACTAAGCAACTCGCGGGCACCACATCCGTACAGCCGCTAAACGACAAAGACGGAGCCCGCAGCATTGCCCAATTGAGCCCGCATGGGTATCCGGGGAGCGATCGCGTCAAAATTTTGTTTCGCGTTGACGAACAGCGCTTTTTGCGTATTACCGTGGAAGATTTGCTGACAAATCAAACTTTGTTAGAGGATAAACCAGTTGTGCAGCTAAGTTAACGTGAGTTCGACACGATCGTAGCAATAAACTAGAAAAGCAATAGCCATAGTTATTATGATAGACTACTGATTAATCACCACTCAGGTACTATTTATGACCCAAATATTACCAAAACCGATCGCCAGACAAGGACGAGTTTTCCTCGATCGTCAACTTGACCCAGTAGAAAAAGCCCGACGACAAGCCGAGAATGAAGCCTTTGGCCAACGATGTCGGGCTATTTTTGAGCGACGAGTGGCTGGAGATATCATCCCTCAACACTATGATTGGTATATTGTCATCGAACCAGATAGTGGAGATTATGCGATCGATCCAGATGACAAAATTGCCAGCCCAAAAATACATACTAAATATCCTCACGCTAAATGTCTAATCATGCGGTTAAATGAAACAGGTTGTTGTGGAAAAATATGATTAGAGGTCAGTTTAATACCAATAGTTGATACTTTCAAAAAAAGGAGGAGAACATGAAACTAGATCGAATCACCAGTCATCCGGGCCGCATGAATGGACAGCCATGTGTTCGGAATATACGTTTGACGGTGCGACGGGTAATAGAGTTACTTGCTACTTATCCCGATCGTCAAGAGTTACGTCAAGAATTTCCTGAATTAGAAGAAGAGGATATTCAGCAATGTCTAATTTTTGCTTCTAGTTACTTGGACGATCGCATTATCGCTTTATCTGGAAATTATGAAACTGTAAACCAATAATTGATATGAAAATAAAAGTTGTGATTTGGCAAGAAGATGATGTTTGGTGCGCTTCTGTACCTGGCTTACCAGGTTGTCACACCTATGGTGACAATTATGAACATTTAATAGAAATGTTGCAAGAGGCGATCGAAGGTTGGTTAGAAGTTGCTAGTACCAAGGAATCTCTGAATGAACAACAAAAATTGGTGGATATTTCTATATGAAAACAGTTTCTGGCAAAACTCTTTGTAAAATTGTCGAAAAATTTGGTTGGGAATTAGCCAGAGTTAAAGGTAGTCACCATATTTATACCCAAGAGGGTTTGACCGTAATTTTGGTAATTCCGGTTCATAGCAACAGGGACTTACCAATAGGAACATTAAGAGCTATTCTCAAGGATGCTGGATTAACCGAAGCCGACTTATTATAATACTAGCAATTTTAGGAGATTTTGCTCATGGTGCTTTGAGTTGTGGTTCGGTTAAATTTATTAAGTTGGCTCAAGCATCAGCGTGACCCAACCTACATTGTGTACTAACGTTGTTGTAATTGTCTTAGTGCATCATTTAATCTTCTTTTAGTATCTTCTGCCTGCCTCATTTTTTCTTCAAGCATTCGATTAGGCACTCCATATATTCTACAGTCAACACCACTGTTTGCAAGGATGTACTCATAGGTAGAACCGACCCCCCAGCAAGCCTCTGCATGGATAGGATTATGAAATATAGTTCTCGTAGTCATAAGAGACAATCCATATATACACGCCGTTTCGTTGCAATCAACTAGACCTAAAGAATAGCAGCTTTCACCATCACGACTACAGCGCACGCTTGGCCCCAATGCTTCACCTTTTGGTAGTACAAGATATTGTTTCCCTTGATAATTTACAATTTTGCCTTGAGCTAATACTGTTGTTGCTGAAAAAATTCCTAAACTGGCAAACAGAGAACCTAATATTACAAAAGTTTTAATTTTCATTTAGAAAACTCCTGTGTGGTAAGATACATACCTGAAAATATTTTAAACTATATGAACCCAATACCTGTTTAGGAAACTTCGGGACTTAATAATGGCCAATTAACTTCGGAAACTTCGGAAACTTCGGAAACTTATGATATAATAGCTAAAACTCCAGCATCTCTTTAATTTATGGACATAGCCCAGGTTGTTAATATTTTAGATGAGCTACTCTTTGATAAAACAGGGTCCCATCTGGATTTTATACAAAAATCTGTTTTAGAAGGTACTTTACAAGAGAAAACTTATTCGGAAATTGCTCTAAAATCTGGATATAGTGAAAGTCATGTCGCTGATACCGCTTCTGATTTATGGAAATTTTTATCTGAGTTATTAGGAGAAAAGGTGAGAAAAGCTAATGTTAAAGCTATTTTAGAAAAAACCAATTTTTCATCAGCAATTCTCGGCAATACATCATCTCATATAACAGTTACTAACAACATTAACCTTTGTCCCAACAATACATACCCAAACAATAACTCACCCCCAACGCCCCTAAAATCTAGCACCAAACTTCACCTCAACAACGCCCCTAAATTTCCCTATTTTTACGGCAGAAATAACGAACTCTCTACTCTCAAAGATTGGCTAATTAATCAAGAGATTCGCCTCATTACCATTTTCGGTATTAGCGGAATTGGTAAAACGGCTACCGCCCTTCATCTCATTAACGAAATTCCCCAACACTTCGACTATATTATTTATCGTGCGCTCTATTTTTCCCCTTCCCTTACCACCACATTAACTAATTTATTACAAATCTTCTCACCACCAGAAATACCTAACGATATTGAATCCAAAATTAATCTCTTTATTGACTACCTCACTCAATATCAATGTTTAATTATACTTGATGATATCCAAAATCTTTTTACGCCCCAAAAATTAGCAGGAACTTGGCAAACCGAGCAAACTTCCTATCACCTATTATTTCAGGCGATCGCCCAATCTTCCCATCATAGTAACATCATCATACTATCTCAAGAAAAATGGCTAGAAATTCAACAATTAGAAAAAGCCAATTATCCCGTTAAATCTTTAATCTTATCAGGCTTAGACTCAGATGCAACCGAAATTTTACATCACCAAAACTTAGCCAATCAAGAACTATGGCCACAATTAATAACCCTTTATCAAAGTCATCCCTTATGGTTAGAATTGACTGCCGAATTAATCGGTGAATTATATGCCGGAAATGTTAGTGAGTTTTTAGAATATCAGAGATTAATTGTGCCAGAAGGAGTGCGATCATGCCTCGATAAACAATGGCAAAAATTAGCGACAAACGAACAAACAATAATGTTACAATTAGCCCAAGAAACAGCACCCATTGGCATCTCTAAAATTATCCTTAAAATTGACCTAGTAGCGACAGAAGTAGTCAATAGCATATCATCCTTAAAAATGAGATTTTTACTGGAAACAGAAACTACAGAAAATGGTAATTTAATCAGTTTAAGCCCCATTTTAAAAGAATATATTAAAAGTCGTTATTTGCTGAATCTACCTGATAAAGGCTATAACAACTAACAACTAACAGTTAACAGTTAACAGTTAACAGTTAACAGTTAACAACTAACAGTTAACAACTAACAATTAACAGTTAACAGTTAACAGTTAACAACTAACAATTAAGATTTGTGCACCACCACGGGTGTTCCCACCGACGCCCATTCAAATAGCCATTTAGCGTGATTTACAGCCACATTTGTACAGCCGTGAGTGACGGGATTGCCAAACAAATTGTGCCAGTAAGCGCCATGAATTGCCATGCCTCCATCGTAATACATTGTATAGGGAACGTCGGGCACATCGTAGTCGGGCCCAGTCATCCTCGCAACGCGGTATTTGGTTTGAACGGCAAAAGTTCCCGTGCGGGTGGGAGTCGATGATTTTCCACTGGAAATAGTTACAGCATAAACGGGTTTATTTCCTTCCCAAGCCACTAACTTTTGTCGGGACAAATCAATTTCTATCCAGCGCTGGCTGGATTCTTGCAACTGCATAATTCTATTGGCAATTATGTTGTGCTGCTGGTCGGTAATTGCGACAGTTGAACCGCCGCAGAAAACAGCAACAGTCAGGGCGCAGCTTGCTATTAAAGTTCCAGCGCGACGCAAGTAAGTTGAGTTGATAATGCTTTTCATTGCTCACACCTCTTCAATCTAGAAAACTACATCTTTGGAGGAATCCTTAATTACAGGATATCTCAATTGATTGTTTGCAGCTTATTTTAGCAACATAATGTTAGAATTTTTGTGCAGAAAGTTTCAAAATTAGATCCCCCCCAACCCCCCTTAACAANNAGGGGGGAGTCAGAAAAAATTCGCTCCCCGCCAACCCCCCTTAACAAGGGGGGAGTCAGAAAAAATTCGCTCCCCCCAACCCCCGTTAAAACACGATTGCTTCAGAAAAATAGGGATTAACCTAACAGCCGGGAAGTCCCTCGGTGTATTTAGAGGGGATATCTTGGAGCGCTGGCGCGGAGTACCCCGAATAAATCACTCCTTGGGATGAAAGGCGCGTCGGTCGGAGGTACGGAGCATCAACAATTATACTTCGGGAGTATCCTGATTTTCAATGTACTTTCTAAGTGTTGAAACAGTGACACCTCCACAAGATGCAATGAAATACGAACTACGACCTAGAACATATGAGCGATAAAACTCATTCACTCTTTCAGGAAACTCGCTTCTGAGTCGGCGGCTTGCTACAGACTTGATATTGTTTACGAATTTTGACAAATCCATCTGCGGATAATACTGAAATAATAAATGGATATGGTCTTCTTCACCGTTAAACTCTATGAGTTTGCACGACCATTTTTCACTCAGATCAGCGAATATTTCCTTGAGTCTAGCCAGCATCTCACCATTAAACACTTTGCGTCTATATTTGGTGCATAAAACTAGATGAGCCTTGAGGTCTGAAACCGACCGAGCGCTTGATACAAAATCGTTTTTCATATTTCTTTTTGTCAGTGTGGCTTTTTTGCCTACGCCAACTATACTGTAAAAAGGTCGAAAAAAAGGAAGTTTCCGATGCAACTAACGTACAAATACCGCCTCAAACCCACAAAAGCCCAACTTGTAAAGATATCGGCTCATTTAGAACTTTGCCGAAGACAATACAATTACCGATTGGGAGAAAGATTCAACTGGTGGGAATCCACAATGACACCCATCAATGCTTGCCCCCTGACTGCATCCATAGTCCCCATTGAGGAAATTTACAAGAATATTCCCTTAACCAGAATACAAACTAGAGATGGCAGGAAAAAAGATGAATTAGGTAATCCTTTAACGAAGAAGGGCGATGTTTTCTCAAACATTGAAGGCGGTTATGTGCAATGGCAAACCATACAGTTAGCAGATCTAAAAAACACTAAAAAGCTATTTCATGATTACAAACTCTTGGATTCTCAAGTTTTGCAGGATGTAGTAAGTCGGGTGGAAACTTCTTTTTCAAATTTTACAACACCCGACAAGAATGGTAATCGTAGGGGAAAACCTCGGTTTAAAGGTTTCCACTATTACAAATCTTTCACTTACCCACAACTTGATAATTTAAACATTATCAAAGATGAGCAAAATCGGATTTGTATTGACCTGGCAAAAATAGGTCAAGTACCGATGGTGTTCCATCGTTCAATACCAACAGGTTTCAAAGTTAAGACGGGAACAGTTATCAGAGAAGCTCCTCGGTGGTATATTTCCCTAACACTAGAAGACAAAACAGTTCCCGTAACGGTTGTAGAAATTCAACCGACTGACGAAAACACTCTCGGTATTGATTTGGGAATCACTAATTACGTTTACCTTTCCAATGGCGAAAGAATTGAAAACCCTAGATTCTTAAGAAAGTCTGCTGAGAAATTAGCAAGACTTCAATCGAAACTAGCTAGTAGAGTTAAGGGTTCTAAACCTTGGCAGATTATCAAGAGTAAAATTTCTAAACTCCATCATTTTGTAGCTAGAGCGAGACTTGATTTTCAGTTCAAAACGGCAGATGAACTCTTCGACAAGTGTGACGTTTTAGTTGTTGAAGACTTGAGCCTCAAGAATCTCACTAAACGCGCTAAGATCAAGACTGATATTGAAGATGGCAATTTAGTTTATTTACCAAATGGTCAAGCGGCTAAAAGTGGCTTGAATAAATCAATGCTTGATGCCTCTCATGGTCAGTTTGCTACTGTTCTCAAATATGTTGCTTGGAAATTAGGTAAAAGCGTTCTATTTGTTGACCCGAAAGGAACTTCTCAACACTGTTGGAATTGCCTCAATAAAGTGCCGAAAGAATTATCGGAGCGATGGCATTCTTGTCAATGTGGTGAGTCTTTGGAGAGAGATGAAAATTCAGCCAAGCTGATCAAAAGAATTGGCCTGAATTATGAAAGTGGCGGGGGAACTTCGTCACTCAAAAAAGCCCTTGCAAAAAGGGAAAAAGAAGCCTGCGGTCTAACGGTACGACCTTGACCGTCAGGTTCGTTCACGAAGTTGTTAAGTTTTGGGCGAGATTCCGAGCAATTTGAGCGATCGCCTCCCAATCTCGATTTTTCACTAAGTGTTTGGGAAATAGGTCTCCGGCTAAACCAACTGCGATCGCCCCGGCTGCGATAAATAGTTTCGCATTTTCCAGCGTCACCCCGCCCGTCGGGATTAAAGGAATGTGGCCGAGGGGGCCTTGCAGGCTTTTCAGGTAAGCCGCACCTCCCAAACCCGATATCGGAAACACTTTGACGCAGGTAGCGCCGGCGTTCCACGCCGTCAAAATTTCTGTAGGAGAAAAAGCACCAGGGACGATCGGCAATCCCGCATCAATTGCTTTTTTTATCATAGTTAAATCGGTGTGGGGAGTAAACAGAAATTGAGCGCCACAATCTCTTGCTTGCTGTATTTGTTCACAGTTTAAGAGCGTGCCGGTGCCAATAGTAAAGGTAGGTAATTCTGAGCGGAGTTGGGAAATTAATTCAGCGGCTTTGTGGCTGTTCCAGGTAATTTCAATAAACTGGATTCCTCCTGCTGCTACGGCTTTTGCCATTTGCCAAGCGAGTTCCTTTTCGGAGGAACGGATCACGGCGATCGCGCGGTGTTTTTTTAGTAAAGTTAACCAAGATTGATGATTCATGCCAACTCATTCTGCCTCACTTATAATTTTAGTACACATTAGTAACATTGGGCATGGGGCCGAAAAGCATTGAGAATTAATCTTCCTTCTTGCTTCGGGTATAATATCAATTCCGGTTGGAACGGAATAATTAAACCGCAGAGGACACAGAGAACGCAGAGTCAGAGAAGAGAGAGATGAATAATTCCGATGAAGCGCGGATTTGATCTAACCCACAAAAAAATTGGGGCGATTCCAGACAATCCCAGAATCCCCCCAACTAGGGATTTCAAACTTTAGATTCAATCCAAAATCCCAAATCCCAAATCCAAAATTGATTAGGCGATTGTTGCCATTTTCACATCGCTATTAGCTAACAAATTTTGCAATTCGTCGGAATCCACAGTTTCCTTTTCAACTAGCAGATCAGCCAAAGTGTTAAGGACGTGGCGGTTGCCGACGAGCACATCTTTAGCGCGGCGATAAGCTTGCTCTACCAACAAACGGACTTCATCGTCGATCGTCGCTGCGGTTTCTTCGGAGAAATCCCGTTCAGCCATGATATCGCGACCCATGAACATATTCCCTTGTTGGCGACCGAGAGCTACAGGGCCTAGTCGATCGCTCATTCCGAAGCGAGTCACCATTTGGCGTGCTACTCTTGCCACTTGTTGCAAGTCATTGGAAGCGCCGGTTGTCACTTCTTCTTCGCCGAAGACAATCTCTTCAGCAATGCGGCCGCCCAAAGCTACCGCCATTTGATTTTGCAAGTATGAACGAGAATACAAGCCAGAATCCATCCGATCTTCGCTGGGTGTGAACCAAGTCAAACCACCGGCGCGGCCACGGGGGATAATGCTAATTTTCTGAACTGGGTCATAGTCGGGCATCAGGGCACCGACTAAGGCGTGACCGGCTTCGTGGTAAGCTACCAAAGTTTTGCGCTTTTCGCTCATTACGCGGTCTTTCTTTTCTGGGCCTGCGAGCACGCGGTCGATCGCATCGTTGACTTCATCCATCGAAACTTCGGTCAAGTTGCGGCGGGCGGCCAAAATTGCAGATTCGTTCAGCAGGTTCGCCAAATCGGCACCGGTGAAACCGGGAGTGCGGCGGGCGATTTTCTCCAAGTCCACATCTTTCGACAAAGTTTTGCCGCGGGCGTGAACGTTGAGAATTTCCAGGCGGCCGGCGAAATCGGGGCGATCGACCACAACTTGGCGATCGAAACGGCCTGGACGCAGCAGCGCGGAATCCAGCACATCAGGACGGTTCGTAGCAGCAATAATAATGATGCCGGTATTACCCTCAAAACCGTCCATTTCAGTCAGCAATTGGTTGAGGGTTTGTTCCCGTTCATCGTTACCACCACCCATTCCCGCGCCGCGTTGACGGCCTACCGCGTCAATTTCATCAATAAATACGATACAAGGAGCGTTAGATTTAGCTTGTTCAAACAAGTCGCGGACGCGGGAAGCGCCAACACCCACGAACATTTCCACAAACTCCGAACCGGAAATTGAGAAGAAAGGAACGCCTGCTTCTCCAGCAACTGCTTTTGCTAAGAGGGTTTTGCCTGTTCCGGGAGGGCCGACTAGCAGCACGCCTTTAGGAATTTTGGCGCCGACTGCGGTGAAGCGGTCTGCATTTTTCAGGAAGTCTACGACTTCGGCGAGCTCTAGCTTGGCTTGTTCGATGCCGGCTACGTCGCTGAAGGTGACTTGAGTTTGGGGCTCCATTTGGACTCTAGCTTTGGATTTGCCGAAGTTCATGGCTTGGTTGCCGGGCCCGTTTTGGGCGCGTCGCACCAAGAAAAACAGTCCAACCAAGAGTAGAATTGGGAAGAACAGGCTGCTGATGGCTTTTACCCAGAAGCCTTCCTCGGTTTGGGGCAGGACGGATATGTCTACGTTGTTTTTGGTCAGGATGTTGATCAGTTCTGGGTCATTGGGCAGGTTGACGATCACTTTGTTGCCGTCTTGGGCTGTGACGAGGGCTTTGCTGCGATCGGAAGTGATATTTATTTTGTCTACTCTCTTGCCTTCGACTTCCTGAATGAATTGACTGTACTTCCAAACTTCCCGGCTTGGGGGCTGTTTGTCAAAAAATGCGGTTGCTAAGGCAATGACTACAATAGCCAGAAGTGCGTACAGGCCTGCGTTTCTCCAGCGTTTATTCACTGAGGTGGATCTCCTAATTTTTAGTCCCTGTGTTTTGGGAATTTTTATTTATGTTCATCAATCTTAACGTAATTGTAACTTGTTTTTGGTTGGCTGGAATCTCGGCTGTGGGCGATCGGTCCTCTGAGGTGGTGGAAACCGAACTTCTGATCGGCCCGTGACTAAGCTGTTATCATTACAATATTAAATGATTTTTGTCAATAGTTGGCGATCGCAGCCCACAGGCTTTTCGGCTCGTGGGGGGTGATTTTCAGTTAACCTAGTAGAAACCAAGAAGTGAGCAGCGATGGGAATTACCTACACTACCTTAAAAATTAGAAATCCTTTGAGTGACAGCGAGATAGTGGAATTGGAGGCAAAAGTTGATACAGGATCGACTATGCTAGTTTTGCCAGAATCAATTGCAGTGCAGTTGAATTTTCCCAAGATTAGGAAGCAGATAGTTAAGTATGCTAACGAGGAAACTGCTGAGAGAGACATTGTTTGGGGGGTAGAAGTGGAAGTTTGCCAGAAGGAAAGGAGTATTTGAGGCCATCGTCCAACCTGGGAAAAAGTATGCTTTACTCGGTGCTATTGTGATGGAGGCGCTGGATTTGATTGTCGATCCCAGAGGGTTGCAAATATATCCAAATCCTCGCTCTCCTAGTCTACCTATGGCTGAGATAGAGTAGAGCGTTGAATTTGTCAATTGAACGAGGTCAAGTGATGTTAAAGCTGCTCACTTGCGATCGGATATCCCAATCAAAAGTGCTTTCTATGTAAGATAATTCTGTGTATGCCCAAAGACGTTGTATCAAATAGTATGGATTATTCTGGGAACAACCAAAATGGGTGTTCGTCTGATAGCAAACGATCTATATTAGTAGCTTGGTGGTAACAACTAGGATAAAATCTTCAGTGTATGACTTAGCGCTAAGGCAGGGGCGGGGTGTAGGGTGATGGGCAGAAACTTCCTTTAGACAATACTAACTATCGTCAGCATCCAAACTTAAATTCTTTCAAACCAATCACGTTTGACCTATGGCAGAAACACTTGGCTCTCTCTGCGATAAATTGACAATTGTCAAATTGAAACAGTGGCATTCCGAAGACGACAGACTCAAGAGCCTTGCTGCTCAAGAGAAACAGCTTCAGGAGGAAATCAACGAATTTATTAGTGCTGCTATAGCTGGGCAAATTCCGAGCGATCGCCTAACTTTTGCCTCAAATAAAGTTTATAAAAAAGAAGGCAATTATGTGCCTGATATCGGTGGTAGTATCGGCGAAATATTCTCCGAACTCGCCAAAGTTAACTGCAACTTGTGGCACGAACAAGAAAAAGTGTATGAATTTGAAAAAGTAGCTGTAACAGAAAAAGATCAAGTGGTGAAACAGCTAGCCATCTTGAACTTGCAGCGGAATAAGTGCATAGACGGAATAGACAAAAATTTCCAAGCACTTGTAGAAAAGCTCGGCTATCATAAAGAATAAAGATTTTTAGAGGTAAAGCAATGCACTTAGGTCATCGTAAAACTTGTCGGGTATGCGGTTCTTCAGCACTGACTCCAGTCATTAATTTAGGCGAACAGCATTTGCAAGGTTCATTTGTCAAGCCTGGGAAAGAAGAACCGCCCCTCAGAAAAATTGCCCTTTCTCTAGTGCGCTGCGATCCCACCAAAGATGAAAAAGCCTGCGGTTTATTGCAAATGGAGCATACAGTACCGCCAGAAATTTTATATTCTGCATACTGGTATCGTTCCGGTACGAACCAAACTATGCGAAATCACTTGCAGGAAATTACTGAAGAAGCAGCATCGCTGATTGGCAAAAGTAATGCTCGTGTTTTAGATATTGGCTGTAATGACGGCACTTTACTCAAGTGCTATCCCCAAGACTTTATCAAATTTGGTGTCGATCCATCTGACGTAGCTCAAGAAATAACCGGGGACATTACTGCAATTCAAGACATTTTCCCTTCCGAAGAACTGACCAAGATTTTACAAGGCGAAAAATTTGATATTATTACATCGATCGCCATGTTTTATGACCTTGAAGATCCGGTAAGCTTCTGCAAGGAAATCAAAAAATCGCTAACTCCTGATGGTTTATGGGTCTTTGAAATGTCCTATATGCCATCCATGCTCAAAATGAATTCTTACGATACAATTTGTCACGAACACTTGGAGTATTACAGTTTGGCGGTGCTGGAATATATTCTCAAACAAGCTGACTTGAAAATAGTAGATGCCGTACTCAATGACATCAACGGCGGTAGCATTCGCTGTTATGCAACGCATCTTGACACCTTTGCTTTTAAGAACCAACAAGCTGTGACGCGGATCAAGCTATTACGTCAGGCAGAATTTGACATGGAGCTGGATACTGACAAACCATACAAAAATTTTCAAGACAGGATCAACGTGCATAAAGAGCAGTTAGTTTCGCTGCTAAAAATGCTGAAAAAGGAAGGTAAAAGCATTCACATTTACGGTGCATCGACTAAAGGCAATACAATTTTACAGTGGTGCGGAATTGACAATCGGATTATAGATGTAGCGGCAGAAAGAAACCCAGATAAATATGGCGCTTATACGCTCGGTACTGACATTCCGATTGTCAGCGAAGCCGATTCAAGGGCAATGAAGCCGGATTATTATTTAGTCTTGCCGTGGCATTTTAAGGAAGAATTTCTCAAGCGCGAGCAAGAAACACTGAACAGCGGTGTGGGTCTAATCTTCCCTTTGCCTAACGTCGAAATTATCAAATACTAAGTCAAGACACGAGACAACGCACGACAGGATAAAGCTATGACACATTTCTTCATTCATAACAGTTTTCACAGCGGCGATGTGATTTTGACAAGAGCCGTAATTCAGGCGGTTAGAATGAGTTTTCCTGGGGTGAAAATTACCCTGGAGTGCGAGGAAGTCTCTGCTTATCTTTGGCAGGATTTAGATTTGGCTATCTTGCTCTATCAAGGCTGCGAATACAAAGGCACAGAACCCACGCCAAACTGCCCCGATGATGCCATATTTGTCAATATGTGGTTTGGCGTTTTTGATGATATTTTGAAACTCTACGGTATGACGTATCAAAATAACGTTCATGCCTTTAATCGCCAGATGTATCAGCATAGGCTTAATCATAAATATCTCCTGCCGATACCGATTCACACCCCCACGATCAACTTCTTTGGGCAGACAGACAACGAAATAGAAGTTAGAGAAAATAGCATTTTGGTAGAAAATGGGGAAGTTTTCTCGAATCAAAGCTATTTTTATTTAAACGAACATCTAAAGCAAATAGCATCGGATTTTCCTCAACTCAATTTTTACTGTTCAGCTCCACCTAAATTCCAGGCGAAAAATATTGTAGATTGCAGCGGCATGAATCTGAAGCAATTGTCGCAAATGGGAGACAAATGTATTGGTTTGTTGATGAAAGGAAGCGCTATCAACGCGGCTTGCCAAACCGAGATTAATCGATATAAACCTCGTTGCATTGTTGGCTGGGACTTAGCCGAGAAACTTTGGGATAACTTGGAAAATCCGGTGGTTTATGCCAAAAATTACGCCGAACTCCAACAATGGCTGGGCAAGATAGTCGAAGATATTAGCTTATCTACAGGAGAAGCTAAAAATGCAAATATTTTGGTGAGGATGGAATCAATATTTCAGACAGCATCAGCAAGTAAAGAGAACGATAACTTGCAGGATAAAATTTTGATTGTATCCCATAAAGAAAAACAATGCGGCGTGCAGCAGTATGGTTTAAATATAGCAAAAACCCTGGAAAAATCAACTAAATACTGTTTTGTATATGCCGAATGTTCATGTTCCGAAGACTTGTTGGAGAGCGTCAAAAAGCTAAAGCCAGTAGCAATTATTTACAACTATCATCCATTGACTTTAAGTTGGGTCAATCCAAGTATTCTTCAATCTATTAATGTCCCACATATAGGCATTATTCATGAAGTTACTCAGCGCATCGCCGATGTATCAAATGATTCACTTTTTCAATACCATATAGCTCCCGATCCGACATTAGAACTAAAGAATCCAATTGTATTTAAAACAGGAAGAGTTGTATTGCCCTACAGGAATAATCATAAATTACCAGAGATTGTAACTATTGGTAGTTTTGGATTTGGACTGGAAGGAAAAGGATTTGAAAAGGTAATTGCTACTGTACAGCAAGAGTATGATGAGGCATTGATTAGGCTGCATATTCCCTTTGCAACTTTTGCGGATGCTGATGGAAGTCAAGCAGTTGCCATAGCAAAAAGATGTCAGCAGGCGATCGTCAAGCCTGGTATTAAACTGAGTTTAAGTCACGATTTTCTAACTCAAGAGCAATTACTGGATTTTCTGGCACAAAATACGCTCAACGCATTTTTTTATGAAAGATATGATAATCGTGGTATATCTAGCACTATCGATCATGCCCTGGCTGTAAAAAGACCGATCGCCATTACAAAAAGCAATATGTTCAGACATATTGTTTCAGCAAAACCTTCAATTTGTATAGAAGATTCCAGCTTGAAACAAATTGTTGATAACGGTATTGCACCGCTGATGCCATTTTACAATGAATGGAGCGAAGCTAATTTCATTTTGGATTATGAGCGTATACTTGCTCAAGTATTAGAAAAGCCACAGAAGTCGCACAGCCAGAGGTATTTAAATGTTGGGATTCCCAATGTAACATCATTCAATCGGATCTTGGATGATGTGGCGCGATCGCAGTACCAACCTATCATCGATCAGTTATTTGCGCTAGTTCCTGAGATGATGGTGCGTAAAATACCAGCAGCGAATATTCAGCAAGCCTTTATATTGGATACGGTGCAAAAATTTGCATCCCAATTCGTCACACCTAAGATTTTATGCGTGGGCAGTTATGAAGATAGTGCTGCTGCTGCCTTGAAGCAAATCGGGTATCACCTGGAAGAAATTGATCCGGCGATCAACTGCGATCTGAATGTGTATTTCCAAAAGCCGTCTACTATCAAAGGGAGCTATGATATTATTTTTTCAACATCTGTGATTGAACACGTTGAAAATGACGAGTTGTTTACGATCCAAATTGCTGAACTTCTTGCACCGGGAGGTGTTGCTATTTTAACGTGCGATTATAATGACCAATACCAACCAGGCGATCGCATTCCGGGCGTAGACTTTCGTCTTTACACTCAGAAAGACTTCAAGCAACGACTGCTTCCTTTATTGAAAAATTGCGTTCTCCCTGACGTTCCGCAGTGGGATTGTCCGAACCCCGATTTTATCTATGAAGGATGTCGTTATACATTTGCCACCTTTGTTTTTCAGAAAAATAAACTGTGAACGCTCTTATTTTTGGTGCTAACGGACAAGATGGATACTATCTCAATGAATTGTGCAAAGCTAAAGGAATTAAACCTGTAGCTGTATCGCGATCGGGAGATTGGATGCGTGGCGATGTGTCTGACTACAAACAGGTTGAGGAGTTCGTAAAAGAATACCAACCAACCTACTTATTTCACTTAGCTGCTAAATCAACAACGCGACACGATGCGCTGTTTGAAAATCACGCAGCAATTTCGACAGGTACACTCAATATTTTAGAAGCGGTTTACAAGCACAGCCCCCATTCTAAAGTCTTTATTACAGGTAGCGGCGTTCAGTTTCATAATGATGGCAATCCCATTTCTGAAGATACTGCTTTTGAAGCAAGTAGTGCTTATGCTGTTGCTCGAATCCAATCAGTTTATGCTGCTCGATATTACAGAACTCTGGGTGTCAAAGCCTATTTAGGATATTTATTCCATCATGAAAGCCCTCTCAGAAAGCCAAATCATGTCAGTCAAAAAATTGTACTTGCCGCTAAGCGCATTGCTCAGGGTTCTGAGGAAAAAATTCAGATGGGCGACGTTAATGTAGAGAAAGAATGGACATTTGCCGGTGATGTAGCAGAGGGAATTATGACGCTAGTAGAACAGGAAAATGTTTTTGAAGCTGTTATCGGTTCCGGCAAAACTCATTCTATAAAAGATTGGATAGAAATCTGCTTTTCGCACCTCGGTTTAGATTGGACAGGCTATGTAGAGCAGGCGGAAAATTTTCAGCCTGAATATCAGCGATTAGTATCCAATCCGGCGCTAATGCACAGCCTTGATTGGCATCCCAAGATTGACGTGCGCCAACTCGCAACTATGATGCTAGAAACCCTATAAAATTACCCTCTAAATTTAGCTAGTTCCATGATGAAACAATTATCTCAGCCAGCTTCTTACCCCTATACACCGATGCACAAGCATTACGGTTTTGCATTTTTTAATCCACACCAAATATTGTCGTATCTGCCCACAGCAAAAAATCTCAAAAATAGCGAACCAAACTGCATAATTACATGGTTCACTACTGGGGAAGGTGAGATGTTGCTGCACAATAATCCTGACATTGACCAAGTTGTGGTTATGGAGGGCAGCGTAAAATCTCTCGAAACTGAGATACTGCGTTTGCAAACAGAACGTTCTTGGTCAGGTTTTTTCACTGCTGAATTGCAGCAAAATAATTCCGGTCAGCGAATTTTGTTGGGACAACTTGGCTCAAATGGAGATTGTCTTCATGCAACTACCTTGGCGAGACAAATCAAGCATGATTATCCGAATTGTCATTTGACTTGGGCAATTTCATCAATGTGCCGAAGTATGATAGAAGGTAATCCATTTGTTGATGAAATTTGGGAATTTCCTGCTAGGAATTGGTCGGAAATTGTGGCTGCTTGGTATGACATGGAAAAAGAGGTACAGGTGCGCCTCAGTCGTGGCGAATTTGATGAAGTATTTTTGACGCAGGTGAGCCCGAACAACTATCAAAATTATGATGGAACTACTAAAGGCTCTCTTTTTCGAGGCTATCCTAAGCCGATTACGGTGCCGATTCAGAATATTTTACGCCTCCGAAGTGATGAGATTGAAATTGTTCGCAATTTTGCTGAACATCACAATTTACTGAAACGCAGTCATGTAATTTTATTCGAGTATACGAGTAGTAGCAGTCAGTCTTTTGTGAAGCCAGAATACGCTTTGTCTGTTGCTCAAGGGCTAGTGTCTCGCTTACCGGATTGTACTATTATTCTGTCATCTCACATTAAAATTACCACAGGAGATACACGTATTATTGATGGTAGTGTATTGACGCTACGCGAAAATGCGGAGTTAACTAAGTATTGCTCTCTTTTAATTGGCTGTTCGAGTGGCGTAACGCAGATAGCATTAACAGATTGGGCCAAACCATTACCGATGATTCAATTGTTGCTAGCATCAACATCAGTATATGCTTCGATCGCCCATGATTTGGAATATTCGCAACAGTCATCAGAGCAAGTTTTAGAAATGACTGATTGCTCCATTGAACAAGTAGTTGAATGTGCTTACACTGCTCTGATTCAAGGAT
Organism: Microcoleaceae cyanobacterium UBA9251; assembly: GCA_003542015.1. Lineage (GTDB taxonomy): Bacteria > Cyanobacteriota > Cyanobacteriia > Cyanobacteriales > Microcoleaceae > Microcoleus. The sequence goes on from DPLL01000490.1 coordinate 18,556, forward strand.
TTTCCACAGCACGAAGCCAATTTAACCAACAAATCCCGCTCCATTTTGACTTCTATTTGACTTTGATTCGTCAGGCTCTCTTGCAAAAAGGGGAGTATCTGAAAGCTGCGCGATCGCTATTATATACCGCCGAGCGATACGGCTGGCACGAACAGCTCAAAACCTTTGTCAAAACTGAGTTGTTGACCAAAACAGACCAGCCTCAAAATATTATGTTAATTACTGATGAAAATTATACTCAGTTATTACAACAGTTGATTTCAGGCTCGGATTCGCGCCAATTGGCTTTATCACATCAAAACTTGACCATGAAAACATCTTCTGAATTTGAATTTCCGACAATTTCGCCTGTCTCGTCAAGCAATAAAAGACCTTTTTGGTCGGTGATGATACCGACCTATAATCTGAAGGAAAAATATCTAGAACAAACGCTCAGGAGTGTTATTGAACAAGCTCCATTTCCCGATGAAATGCAGATTGAAGTTGTCAACGATCATCCGAGTCAGTCAGTTCAAGCTGAGATAGCAGCAATTATCAAAAAAGTGGCTGGCGATCGCATAAAGTTTTATCGGCATTCTGAAACTAATGTTGGCCAAACTGCCATTTTTAATATTTGCATTCAGCAAGCACGCGGTCAATGGGTTCACATTCTGCACGATGATGATTTTGTCAAGCCTGGATTTTATAGCAGCCTTCGGGAATCAATAGAAAAACAATTAACAATTGGTGCTGCTTTCTGTCGCTGTCTCCATGTGAATGAAGAAAATGCGCCTTTATGGTTATCACCTTTGGAAAGGGAAACTCCTGGGATTTTAACTGACTGGATCAAAAAACTGGCTGTGTATTCTTGGATTGCGGCGGCTTCTATGGTAGTTAAGCGTAGCGTTTATGAGGAGTTGGGTGGATTTTGCCCCCAGGCTGGTGCTGCGGCTGATTGGGAAATGTGGAAGCGAATTGCAGTGTATTATCCGATGTGGTATGAGCCTCAAGCTTTTGCTTGTACGCGGATGAACTCTTCATCATGGACATCACGATTGTTTCAAGCGGGGGAGAATATTGCAGAGGCTCGAAAGGCGATCGAAATTTCCCAATCCTATTTACCAAAAGAGAGTGCTGAGGAATTATCAAATCAGGCGAGAGAACATTATGCGATAGAAGCTTTGAAAATGGCCCATTCCATGATTGCTAAAGGAGAGGAAAATTCAGCGATCGCCCAAATTAAAGAAGGATTGAAATGCAGCACCTCTGCCAAAGTAATTAACTTACTTCCGGCTGTATTTTTGTCTAATGAAACCGCACAAAAACCGAGTAATGCAAAAGCGAAACCAGCGCTAAAAATTATCATTGACGGCGTAATGTTTCAGATTCACAAGTCTGGAATTACCCGTGTATGGCAATCATTAATTACAGAATGGGCAACTCAGAATTTCAGCCAGCACATCCTCGTACTCGATCGCAATGGAACTTTTCCCAAAATTGCCGGGATTAATTATCGGCAAGTCCCAGCTTATGACTATAGTAATACTGAAGGCGATCGCGAAATGTTGCAGCAAATCTGCGATGAAGAACAAGCTGATTTGTTTATTTCCACTTACTACACCACACCGCGATCGACACCCTCTGTATTCATGGCTTATGACATGATTCCCGAAGTCATGGGAGCGAATCTAGCTAACCCAATGTGGACAGAAAAACATCATGGTATTCGTCACGCTTCTGCATACATAGCGATTTCCGAAAATACTGCCCGCGATTTAGTCAAATGCTTTCCTGACATTTCTCCTGAGTCGGTAACAGTAGCCCATTGTGGCATTGACAAAGCATTTTCGCCTTTAACATTTGTAGAAGTTAATCAATTTAAGACGAAATACGGCATCTCAAAACCGTACTTTTTGTGGGTGGGCGATCGGCTCGGATTTAACGGTTATAAAAATGCTCTCTTGTTCTTCAAAGCCTTTGCTCAATTAGACAGTAAACATGACTTTGAAATTGTCTGCGTAGGCGGCAACTCAGTATTAGAAACAGAGTTAAAAGCCTACACTTCTGACATCACCGTTCACCTGCTCAAACTGAGCGACAACGAGTTGCAAAGCGCTTATTCCGGTGCTATAGCATTGGTTCAAACATCAAAATATGAAGGTTTTGGATTGCCAATACTGGAAGCTATCGCCTGCGGATGTCCAGTGATTGCCTGTAAAAATAGTTCAATTCCTGAAGTGGCTGGTCAAGCAGCTTTGTATGTGAACTCAGAAGATGTTGAAGGATTGAAAAAGGCACTAATTGAAGTTCAAAAGCCTGAGATTCGCCAATCATTAATTTCTGCTGGTTTGAAACAAGCTAAAAATTTCTCTTGGTCAAACATGGCTAAAATAGTTAGTGATGCTTTGATAAAAGCCTATGGTAGCAAACAGCAACTACCTGCTATTTCGACTCAGAGTCAAGCTTCTTTGTCAAGCGTCATTGAGCAATATCATAAAAATTCTGCCGAGCCATCAGCACTAGCAAATGCCCGCCAAGCTAGAAAACAAATTGCTGAAATATGGCTCAGTTTACCCTCAGATCAACTAGCAAGTGCCTATGCAGGCGACACAGGAAAACTGCACCAATCACTGCTAAATAGCGAAATTAAATATGAACGGCTAACGGATACAGAAGAGATTTTTGTCAGTGAACTAACAGCATATATTGCCAAAGGATTTAATGATCCAAAAGCCATCAATTACCTGCTAGCAGCCATGCTGTACCGACGCGCCGATCAATTGCAGATTAAGTACGATCGCGCTCAAATTCCCAACTGGTTCGCCAACGACTATCTCAAATTTATGTTTGCCTCTCCCAGCTTATTTCAAACAGTTGGAGAAGCCGATAATTACTATCAATTCATCCACGGATGGGTGAATTACATCCATAGCAATATCTTCAAAAATCCTGATTCGCAACTTTGGCAAAATATTGCTTTCTTTTTCTCCCAAGTTGCTAACTTTATCCCGCTGTACTTCACAACTGCCAACCTGCGCGATATTTACACCAAACGGGCAGATATTATCGAATTTGCACTCAAAAGTCGCGGTAGTTCCATTGATTGTATCTTCCCAGGGCGATCGCCAAATCGGACAAAAATCCGCCTCGGCATCATCAACGATCATTTCACCCCCCAAACCGAAACCTTCGCCACAATCCCAGTTTTCGAGCATTTAAACCGCGACAAATTCGAGATTATTCTCTATGCGCTCAACACCAACGGACACCAATTAGAACAGTATTGCCAAAGTCGTGCAGACAAGCTAGTTACACTCCCCACAGACTTTGCATCTCAAGTCCAAACAATCCGCGCCGATGACTTAGATATCCTGTTCTTCGGTACGAATTTAACTGCTGTTAACAAACCGCTGGTTTCACTAGCAATGCACCGTTTGGCGCGGGTACAAACGACATCTTTCTGTTCCCCGACTACCACGGGAATCAGGCACATGGATTACTACATTGCGGGAAACTTTACGCTTCCTGATGCTACATATCAAGAACAATATCGCGAACAATTAGCCGTTATGGAAGGCAGCGGTTTTTGTTTCAAATATGCAACGGAATCGGAAGTTGCTACAGTTAAACCTACCCGCAAAAGTCTGGGAATAGACGACAAAACAACAGTTTTTATCTCCGGCGCAAACTTCTATAAAATTCTGCCGGAATTGAGAGAAACTTGGGTAAAGATTTTAGCGTCAGTACCTAATTCAATCTTGATTTTATATCCCTTTGGCCCCGCTTGGACTCGCAGTTATCCAGCCACACCTTTTGTCAACAATCTGAATGCTGTATGCGCTAAATACGGTGTGAATAACAACCGCTTGCGGTTCGTAAAACAATTGCCTAATCGCGCGGATGTGAAAGAGTTTTTGCAGCTAGCAGATGTTTATCTCGATTCCTATCCTTACGCGGGGGCGACATCGTTAATCGATCCTTTGCAAGTAGGATTACCGACGGTGGTTGTGGAAGGAAATGCTTTGCGGTTTCGACAAGGTTCGGCGATGCTGCGGGAATTACAAATGCCGGATTTAATTACCAACAGCGAAGCATCTTACATTCAGCTAGC
>DPLL01000068.1:0-7572 GCA_003542015.1 Microcoleaceae cyanobacterium UBA9251
GCCTGTTCCACAAAAATTAAATTTTATTGTGGGCTGTCCCGCCCGCCCCAAACATACAATTTAGATGCGGGAGAGCTTAGTCTAATCCTTAATTGTTTTCACAAGGGCGATCGACTGGTTCCGCCTCAGATTCGGGTTGAGTTTCCGGCGCTGGTTCCTGTTGATTTTTATCGTGTTTTTGTTGGGTGCGCTCTAATGCCTCTGCGTAAGACCAAGCCATTTGCACAATAAAAGCTTTCCCTAGGGCATCCAAATTTTTCAAATCCTCGCTTTCTGGCGGTTCATCTTTTTGATTAGCATCATTCATCATGTTTTTGTTTTCTCGCAGGCAGGTTTTACTAGATATTTTTTGCATTGTGCGATCGATACCCACAAACTATGATTTTTCACAGCACCTGCACCCTACTTATTTTTGAGAGTATGACCTTGAATTACGTCAATGATATCATAAAACTGCCTGAGTCAAGTAAAAAAATATAAAGATACTTTGACTGCGTTGGTTGCCACCAGCACCGACTCTTGCTGAAAAGTTATCTTGTAGATTTCGCTAATTTGATTAATAGCTTAATTGTTTTTATGGCTAGTTTCATAAGTAGTAAGGTGCGCCTGGGACACCCTACAATTATAGTCTGTGCAGGACTAAAGATGTAAGATTAAACTGATTTGACACAATTCAAAAATCAGGAAGTCGATCGCCAGTCTTGACATCAAACCAATGTATTAACCGAGGCGGAAAAATTAGCTCGACAATGGACGAATTCCAATTTTTGTCACCAGGCTGCAAAGCCCGCACTGTTACTGACTCCAAACCTTTAACTCGGACGCTAACTAAATTCTGCATTCCCAGATTTTCCACTAAATAAACCTCGCCTTTAATGGTTGTCTCGCCCGCCTCCGTCCCCTCAGCAAAACTGACGTGCTCCGGGCGAATTCCCAGCACAATTTCTGGCGGCATCGTCGGCAGATTCGGCAAGGGGACTGGAAAATTGCCCAACATCGCAAAATTGCCCTGACATTTAAGCACTAGCAAATTGATTTGTGGACTGCCCACAAAACCTGCTACAAATTGATTGGCTGGACGGGTATAAATTAGGTGTGGCGGGTCTAACTGCTGTACGCTACCGTTGTTGAGAACTGCGATTTTTGTAGAAAGTGTCATGGCTTCTGTTTGGTCATGAGTAACATAAACTACAGGAGCTTTTTGTGACGCAAACAATTGTTTGAGTTCTCCCCTCACTTTTTCCCGCAATAAAGCATCGAGATTACTCAAAGGTTCGTCTAGCAAAAACACCGCCGGCTGGCGCACTAAAGCCCGGCCGAGGGCGACTCGCTGCCGCTGTCCTCCTGATAGTTTACCTGGTTTGTGATCGACTAATTCTGTCAATCCGAGCGATTCTGCAACTTCCGTCACTAATCTGTTGATTTCGGCAGAGGAAATTTTGCGAATTTTGAGACTTGATGCCATATTTTCGTACACTGTCATGTGTGGGTACAGCGCGTAACTTTGAAAAACCATTGCGATATCCCGATCGCCCGGTCTGAGATAAGTGACATTGCGATCGCCAATCCTAATCTCGCCCCTAGTCGGCTGTTCCAACCCCGCAATCAACCGCAGCGTCGTCGATTTTCCGCACCCCGACGGCCCCAGTAATGTCAGAAATTCTCCCTCGCTGACATCTAAACTAATGTCTTTCACGGGAACAACTTTGGGGTTGTAGGTTTTATTGAGGTTTTTGAGTTCTAGTTTTGACATAATGGAATGGGGAATTGGTAATGGGGAATTGGGAATTGGGAATTGGTAAGAACAATACGATATGGATAAACACGGATATACGGATTAATGTTCTTGACTAATGACTAATGACTAATGACTAATGACTAATGACTATCCTTTTACTGCACCCGCAGTTAAACCTTGAACGATGCGCCGCTGGAACACTAAAACTAGGAAAACTAAGGGTAATGTTCCTAACACGGTGGCGGCTGCGATCGGACCATAGGGAATCTCAAATACCGACACACCGCTTAATTGAGCCGTTGCTACAGGAATAGTTTTCAGAGATTCGCGAGTCATAAATGTCAGTGCAAAAATAAACTCATTCCAAGCAGCAATAAACGTCAAAATTCCCGTGGTCACTAAAGCTGGAAAAGTCATCGGGATCACAATCTGCCACAGCATTTGAACCGTATTATATCCATCCACCTTAGCCGCATCTTCCAAATCTTTTGGTAACTGCTGAAAAAAACTTCGCATCACTAAAATAGTCAGCGGCAAATTGACCGCAGTGTCAGGAATAATTAATGCTAAATAATTATTTCCCAAATTTAACGCTTTCACCATTTCCAACAGTCCCAAAAATAGCAGCACCGCTGGAAATAGCGTCACTATCGTAATAGTCGCCAGCAGAATTCTCTCGCCCCACAGTCGCAATCTCGCCAAAGCATAAGCAGCAGGCGCTCCTACAGCCAAGCACAAGATTGTAGAAGTAATGGACACAAAAGCGCTATTGAAAATGTAAAGTCCAAAAGGGCGGCGGCGGAATAAAGACAGGTAATGCTCGAAAGTAATTCGCTTGGGAATGTAGACGCTGGGAATAGCAGCAATATCTGCATTTACTTTGAAAGAAGTCAGCACCTGCCAGATAATCGGTGCGAGAAAATATGCGACAATTAAAATCGCTGATATGGGGACAATTAATTGCCGCATATCAAAAGGCTTTTGAGTAGGTTGTTCGCGGGCTATGGACATAATTTAATTTCCTCAGATTGTTGACTGTTGACTGTTGACTGTTGACTGTTGACTGTTGACCCTTCGACTTCGCTCAGGGCACCGCTGTTGACTGTGAAGTTTGGACTGTGAAGTATTGACTCCTGTGCAATCTAAAATCTAAAATCTAAAATCGATTGACGCGGGATCTCGATAACCAGTAAACTGCGATCGCAACTGCCGCTACTAACAACAAAAAAGTACACACCACCAACGCCGCCCCATAACCAAAGTCTAAATACCTCATTACCGTGCTGTAAATGTAGATAGAAACCGTTTCCGTTCCCCCGGCTGGCCCTCCTCCCGTCATCACCTGAATCAAGTCAAAAATGCCGAAAGACTGAGCAAATCGAAACAGCAAAGCAATCACAATTTGCGGCATTAGCAGCGGCAAGGTAACTTGACGAAAACTCTGCCAGCTACTAGCACCATCAATGGCGTGAGCTTCATACAAATCCGCCGGAATAGATTGCAATCCAGCTAATAAAAGCAAACTGACAAACGGCGTAGTTTTCCAGACATCTGCTGTAATAACTGCCATCATTGCCAAAGTCGGATCTCCCAGCCAATTAATGCTATTTTGAATCCATCCCAAACGCATCAAAATGTCGTTAATTACGCCATATTGATCGTTAAAAATCCATGCCCAAGCTACTCCCATTAATGCAGTTGGCAGTGCCCAAGGTAGCAGAGAAATTGTCCGCACAATCCCGCGCCCAGGGAAAGATTGATTTAATACTAAGGCAATTCCCATACCGAGAATTAATTCCAACACTACAGAAACAACAGTAAATACTGTTGTGTTGTTCAAAGTTTGCCAGAAACGCCCGTCGCCTAACATTCGGCTGTAATTAGCAAAACCTGAAAACACCAGTTTGAGTTCAGTACCAAGGTTTTGGGTGAATAAACTTAACCAAAAAGCGCGCAATATTGGGTAAGCAAATACTAGCAGCAGAATGATTAAAGCTGGTGTTACTAATATCCATCCGGTTCTTGGTTCGCCCTGGATCATTGTGTCTGATTTCATATTGTTAAATCCTTATTTATTTCTCATCTCTCGTTCGCATTAAGACCAAAGAAACCGGGTTTTTTACCGAAGCTGCGGGTGAGGGCAAAATATTGTCGCGAAAAACCCGGTTTCTGCCTAACCGTGCGTAAATCCTGAAATTTGGGTTTAAATCCCCGTCTAAAAAACCTCGCCCTCAACTGTCAACTGTCAACTGTCAACTGTCAACTGTTATGAAACTTTGGCTGGTTTCAAACTGCCTAATAAATTGCGAGTTTCGCTAGCAGCAGTTGTCATGGCTTTTTCTGAACTCATCTTTCCGGTAAAAGCTGCACTCAAATATCGTTGCAAAATATCAGAAGCTTGAGCATATTGAGCAATAGAAGGCCGCAAAGCTGACTGTTCTACTACTTTGAGAAGTTGCGGGTAGTGGGGATATTTGGTGACAATTTTTGGATCTACAAACAGAGATTTGTAACTGGGAACTAACCCGGTTTCTAAAATAAATTTGCGCTGGGTTGCCTCGCTGGTAAGGTATTTAATTGCTCTCCATGCTTGTTCTGGATGTTTTGAGGTTTTGGCAATTCCCCAGCCCCAGCCGCCCAAACAGGAACCGCCTTGTTGACCGACACTGCTGAGCATTGGTGCGATCGCAATTTTGCCTTTAACTTTCGATCCGACCGTATTTGCTAGCTTCCAAACATAGGGCCAGTTCCGCAAAAACAGCGCTCGACCACTTTGAAACAACAGCCTGGTTTCTTCTTCGCCGTAGGTGGTGACACCAGCAGGAGAAATGCCAGATGCGATCGTATTTTTCAGAAATTCAACCGCTTTAATTGCCTCCGGTTTATCTAGCCCAACTTCAAAGGTTTCAGGGTTTGCCCAAAAGCCACCGAAGCCAGCCAGTACCTCGACAAACATCGCAGATACTCCCTCATATTGTTTACCTTGCCACAGATAACCCCATGTTGTTTTTCCCTGTTTTTGCAAGTTTTGAGAGATGGTAAACATCTCTTCAAAAGTTTTAGGTGGTTTAATTCCAGCTTGCTCTAAAATGTCTTTGCGATAATAGAGCATCCCGGCATCGGAAGCGTGGGGAATGCGGTAAAGTTTGCCTCGATACCGCCCGCCTTCGACGTTACCTTTGATAAATTTTGAGAGTTGTTGGGGGGAAATTTTGTTTGTTAAATCGAGCATCCACCCGGCGGCTGCAAATTTGGGAACCCAGACAATATCCATGTTGATGATGTCGTAGGGCGAATCGCCTAACAAAAAGGCAGATGTGTAAAGATTTTCTACGAGGTTGCTATCAAAAGGTCCTTCTATCAAGTTAATGCGAATATCTGGGTTTTTTTGTTCAAATTCTTTGAAAAAGGGCTGCCAGTTCACAATGTCTTGCCCCTGCATTAACATTGTCAGTACGACTGGTTGCTGGGTGAGGGCTGGGAGGATAAATAGGAACAAGACGGCTGCTAGGGTGAGGGCGAATAACGCTAACAAAGTCGATCGCTTTTGCCGCCGAAATGAAGGCGGGGAGTTGATTTTTTGCATGAGGTTTTGAGAAATATAGCGGATGTTGAAGGAAGAAGGAAGAAGGAAGAATATTGATTCTGTATTCTGATCGGATCAGGAAAAGGAACCACCAATGCCCTAGGCCCAATGCCCTATGCCCTAGGCCCATGAGCACCTAATTTACCTGAGAAAGGCTATACTTCTCTGATAACTCGCTTTCTTTTGTTTCGCGGGTTTTAGCGAGTTTGTGTAATAAAAATTTAAGTTAACTTAAGCTTACTTAATAATGCGGGAGTGCAGAGTGCAAAAGAGGATTTAAGTAGTTGTTTTGGGAGTTAAATATACATCTATCTACAGATAGATATTGAGATAGTCCACAGTCCTTCCGATCGCCCTAATATCAAATCTGGTTGCATCGGAATTAATATTACCCATAATCAGCGACAAGACAGTCGTTTCCCTACCCCAAAATAATCGTAGGGACACTCCAAGAGCCGTGTCCTCCGTTGCTCTTGTCCCCCCCGACCTAAGGGGGGCTAGGGGGGATCGAGACTCGCCTACCAGCGAAATTTATCAGGAAATTGGGTTTAAAACCCCGTCCTTCTAGGACGGCTTTTGCCACACTTAAGTAATGTAATACATTGCTTGACTTGGGAGTAAATCGATTCTAAAATAAGAGTTGATTTTAAAGATTGAGTATCTGGCTGTACGCCGTGGAAAAATCGTAATTAAAGTCAATCCTATCCAAAAAGGATTAGAAATAGAGCATTGAAAATGGTACGCGGGGACTCTCGCGTTACGGGCGTGGGACGCGCCTAAACGCCCAAAAGATCTCACCACGCTCAAAAAGCAAACGCGAGTGAGGCAAGGGAACCCTAGCAATAGGGATATTAAGACCGAAATGTCTTAAGAATCCTCACGCCTGACTGCCCAGGAATGTCAAACCCTTTCATGGATAGGTGAAATGGACATATCTATAATTGGCGATCAGAATTACATTTTGGGGATAGCAGCACTGCTGAAGTCCATAGAACTTAATGTTACCGAAGATCCGAATCAGTCGGTTAACATTACTATTGTATCAACTGGGTTTAATACACAGCAAAAATAAAGGTTGCAGAAGTGCTGCAAATACGATCTAGAATGGCAACAAGTTAAACCTAATTACAATGAATTGCTGTCGCTTTCGGGTTCTGCACTCACTTACGCTAGATTGGAGCCGGAGCAATACACAAATGCCAAAGAAAGGCTGATTTGGCTCGACAGCGATATGATTGTTTTGGGAAGCTTAGAGCCGCTGTGGAATTTAGACTTTCAAGGAATGCCAATAGCAGCAGCCCCGAACGTCTGGGGAAATCCCAATAATCCTGAAGATAAAAAGCCTTATTTCAATGCAGGCTTATTAGTTTTCAATATGAAGCTTTGGGCCGCAGAAAAACTGTCGGAAAAAATGATGGCTAACGCTAAAGTCAACCTTTGGTGCGATTGCGACCAAGGGACATCCAATTCGGTTTTAGCGGGGAGATGGCTTAAACTCGATCAGGTATGGAACAACCACGATACTGATGATACCTCTACTAAAGTGATGCACTTTATATCGAGACCAAAACCGTGGGAAAGTGCCACACCGAATAAATTATGGATGGAGATGTTGTCTCAAACACCGTTTAAGGATGAACTGGACAAAATTCAAAATAATTCTGATTGGCTTGCGGGCTTAAAGCTAAAATACAGAAGATGGGAGCCGTGGCTGAGACAACCGATCAAAAAAATCAAGAGTTACCTGAAAAATCGAGCCAGGTAAATTACAACGCAGGAAGCTTTCATCCCCGTGGCTGACCGCAGGGGATGAAAGCTAGCAATCGACTAAATATACGAATACAGTCGATCGCGCACCAAGAATTTGCTGTAGCCAAAAATAAAAATAACATTATAGACTGTGCGATCGACCCAGAAGCGATGTATACCGAGTTAAGCCAGTAGCGGCGGAATGTTGACAACATTTTGCTAGCGGGTTTGTATTATACAACACGATCTTGCGCACAGCAATTAAAATAGTTTGGATTTACTGAAGATCAGGCACCATTTTTCGATCGAACTTTTCCTGTTCGGCGCAATCCCTGGCTGGGAAAGTGGCGAGGTACAGCCCCCAAGCTTGTAGAAATTGGTGCCGCCATGTCACATCGATCGGAAAATAGCCTAAAAACCCTGCGAGTTCAGTCTAAGGGTGAAAGACAACGGTAGACTAAAATCTACCAGAAAAACGTTAATCTTGTCCAACTACCAA
>DPLL01000068.1:7648-7800 GCA_003542015.1 Microcoleaceae cyanobacterium UBA9251
TTGGCAGTTGCGATCGCTAAAAATGGCGTTTTGGAAAAGTACGGCGTCGAGTTAATTGGCGCCAAGTTGCCGGCCATTGAAATGGCAGAAGACAGACTGTTATTTAAGGAAGCGATGGCGCGAATTGGAGTCGCTGTTTGCCCTTCGGGAAT
>DPLL01000436.1 GCA_003542015.1 Microcoleaceae cyanobacterium UBA9251
CTTGGACTGCTGCACATCGCACATCCAAATCATCGTCAGATTGAGCCAGTTGTTTGAGCCAAGGTAAGGTTTCCGGGTCATCTTTCCACCCCCGTGCTAATTCTTGGACTGCTGCACATCGCACATCCCAATTATCGTCAGATTGAGCCAGTTGTTTGAGCCAAGGTAAGGTTTCCGGGTCATCTTTCCAAGTAAAGGCGATCGCACTTACTGCTTGAGTACGAATTTTGCTAACTAAATCTCCCTCTTCTCCATAAGGTCGATAATAGTAATTGAGATCGTACTTCGTTAACTCTTTTAAGCGTTCAAGCAATTGACTATCAACGGCAGCAATCTCCTTTCTATACCTCACCTCATCCAAACACTTCGCCGCCAAAAATAGGTTAGTAAACTTTTGGGCTTCCCCATCTTGTTCAATCAAAAATTGAATCAATTCCCCTGTCAGCTTACCAGCAATCAATCCCGCAATCAAACACAAAACTTCCTGCCAAGATTCATCATCCCAGTGCGGGCCAAAAACTTCTGTTTTCAATTCATCCAGGGAGAGTTCTAAAGCCTGAACCCTATTCACCACTTGCGATGCACAGAAATATTCCAAAAAAGTCCGGTGTATAAATCCGTAATTATCCGCACCCAAATCACATAAAATAAAATTGCGGGTTCGCAGTTGATTAATGATTAACTTCGCCCGGTTTCTCGGTTGGTCAAAATCTTTATTCTTCAGATATGCTGTCAGAATATCTTCCAAATCTTCCGCACTAATAATATTGCCCGCCAACCCTTCAGGTGCTGCTTGCATTTTCCAAGCGACTCGCCGCAGCATTTCTTGCTTGTCTTTAGCATCAATCGTTTTTGGATCGAGCCTGCTATCCTCTACTAAAGACCTTTCCACATCCCATTGATATAGCAAGATCCGCGAAGCTTGATTGTAAAGTTCTGCCCTGTCTCTGGGCAATTCTTGACTGCGATTCAAAATCGCCATAATCGTTAACAATAAGGGATTTCTGGCTAAATCTTGAATTGTTGATGAATACTCTAGCGCTTTTTTCATGCGATCGCGAATTCGCACTTTTTCCCTAACATCAGTAAAAGTCAACTCATGCCAGCGGTGCACAAAATCCTGAATCTGTGCGGGATTCAAGTCTTGGAGGATAAAGTGATGAAACTGGGCATCTTGCAACCGTTGAGGTTTGTAACCAATAATCCGAGACGTGACAATCACCCGCACGCGCGGATACTCGTTGGTAAACCGATGAATCGCGGTAATTACATCTTCTCGTTTCCCGGAATCGAAAATTTCATCTAATCCGTCGAACATCACCACAGCCTTGCCGGCTTTAAGTTGTTCGTGCAATTGATGCTGATTCAAGTCACAAATAAAACCGGAATCTTTATGGCAAAATTCCAGGAAATTATTGCAATGTCCTGATTCCACGTTGCGAATGTAAATCCGCAATTCTATTAGCAGTGGCAGCGGCAGAGATGTTACGCTATTTAAAGGCGATCGCGCCCAGGTTAATGCTAAATATTGTAACAGAGTAGATTTGCCCGCACCCGGATCGCCTAAAATCACAATGTAGGGATAATTTGACTTGTCATTGATGACATCTACCACGGATACGATCGGCCCAGAAAAATAACCGCGTCGATATTTCTCTAAATTTTCAAGTGCGATCGCCTCTAGTCGATCGCTATTTTCCAACCGCCGTTGATGTTCCTTGGGAATTTCGTAAGCTTGCGGCAGAAATGACTCGTAAATTAAGCGCACGTCTTGGAAAATAAAGATTTGCCAAACTTTCAGCTTTTCGCGATAATCATAGGTATTGCTATCGACGCTGCTTAAATTCAGATTGCTGTAACGTTCGCACAAAGCCTCTTGATATTGCCTCAAATCAAAATCGGGGATTATCCCAGCAATTTCTTGAGTGTTTTTCTGAATGCTGTCCAGATTTTGAGCATTCAAGATATCCCGCAAGTCTTTTGAGTCAAAGAGAATTTCTTGAACTTCGGCGAGATACTGATTGGCGATGGTTTGCCACTTAAATCTGGTGGGTAAAGCAGTTAAATCTAGTTGAGTCCAGGTTTGTTCGAGAAGTTCTGCATCGAGGGATTGGCGATCGCTCTCAAAGGCCTTACCCAAAACTTCCTTAACTGACTTGTTGCCGATAAACTTTTTAACATCTTTAATATACAGCTTAATCTGGTCTGGGGAAAGTCCGCTGATTTTTAACTGCTGTTGTACTAACTCCAAAAACTTTTTGAGGGCTTTCCCCCCTGCGACTTGTCGCGGGTCTTTTTCGCCAAATAAGACGTTTTTTAGGGAATCTTTGAAAAAATCTTTAGCAAAATCCTTCGCGCCGTTTACTGCCAACTCTTCTAAGATAGGTTGGACGAGAATGCCGACTCCTTGCGTTACTCCCCAGGCCACAAGCCAATCAATCATAAAGCTAGCCCGACAAATAAATTGATTTCTATAATATAGCAATTCTAAATCATTTGTGAATTTCTTGCTCCCTCCCCTTAATAAGGGGGGGGNNGAGGGTTGGGGTGGGGTAAAAAACTTGCGACTCATTTAGGATTGCCATATAGCAATTCTCAATAATTTTTGAAGCTCAAAAAACTGTACGGGGAATCCCCATCTTTTCCCCGATAGGTTAGGATAGTATCGGTTTTCTGTTGCTACGATTAGGCCAGATCCCCCCTAACCCCCCT
>DPLL01000070.1 GCA_003542015.1 Microcoleaceae cyanobacterium UBA9251
GAGTGCATTTTACTGATTAATTTAAAATGTTAATTTTAAGAGTGAACTATGTCTAAGGTGCAGTGGCTACTTCTAAGTTCTTTTGCTTCAGGTTTTGGGCTGTGCTCAATCATTTTAGCGATATTTACGATGATTTCTGGGCTGTCGTTTACGTCGTTTTTTACCTTTGTTTTAACTTTGGTATTTTTTACAATTAACCTGGTATTTGCTTTGCATTACTATACATGGATTTCCAAACAGTTGAGTGTTAGAAATAAAAGGAAAGTTAGAATTTAGCGGGCCTTGGGAATTGGGCCTTGGGAATTGGGCCTTGGGAATTGGGCCGAAAAGCATTCTGACTTCAACATCTGACTCACAGTCGATAATTCATCCCTGTATCCGTGTCAAAATCACTGGTTGTGCTTTCCTGATTTTCCCGATCGGCCTTGACATCCACAAAACCCTGTGCCAGAGTGTTGACCAATACATCAACACAGGCTAGAAACATGGCACGCCAAACAAAACAACCCTCCCAGGTAAAGCCTCAAAGTTCCAGCAGCCAAGCAGCCTCCCATACTCGCACCAAATTTACCCTCTACAATTTTGCCGGAAAGGAAAAAGCATTCTATCTAGTCGATCGCACAAATCTAGAAAGAAAGCCCGGTGATCTCCCAGAAAAATCCGTTGCTCATAACATTATCATCATCGATCGTTCCGGCTCCATGTATTATGACCTAGAGCCGCTGAAACAAACCCTAATCAAGCTTTTGACATTAGACGAATACAACAATTACCAGCTAATTGTCAGCCTGATTTCCTACGCCTCAAATCGGGACGTAATTTGTCACTTCCAGCGAATTTCCATTCAAGAAGTGATGAAATTTAACTCGACATACATCAAAGAAATTCAACAAATACATACCGCCGGCAGTACCTGCATATCGCAGTCAATGAAACTCGCCAAATCTCTGATTAAAGCCGGAGAAATGACAGCGATCAATTTACACAGCGACGGCTATGCAAATGACCCCAGTCCCAATTCAGAAGCCGCAGCATTAGAGGCAATTTGCGCCGAACTCAAAGACATGGATGTGTTTGCCAACACAATATCCTATTCCAGTGCTGACTTTAAATTGCTCTCCAAAATCGCCAACACATTATCTGGTAAGTGCATCCGAGCTGGCGAAGTCAAAATGGTTTATAATGCTCTTTACGATACAGCAAAACTGTTAGGTGGTTCCGTTGCACCTGCGCTGGAAGAACCATTAATCAAGGAGTATGATTACCAGGTTTTTGTTGCAAAAAGTGCTAAAAAAATAAACGGTTCATCAAGTACGCTGAAAATATGCGGACTTAAAGCCGATGATGAAGGACTGTTTTACAAATATCAGAAAGTCACCCAAGAAGAGTATGTAAAACTAGATATTCCCGTTGCTCAAACAGATGATTCAGTGTTTGCTTTTGCTAAGGCTAACCTGGCTGAGGGCAATTTGAATATCGCCAAGTATGCACTAGGGAGTACCTTCGATGCTACTTTGACCGAAAAACACGCCAAAGCTCTCACAAATGCCCAAATCGCTGACTTGACGGAAGATTTAGAACAGGCTATATTTGAGCCAGATGTGTTGAAAAATCATCAAATAGGCGATCGGGTCAAAGTCAGCGACAAAATTTCCTTGCTAGAGTTAATCAAGATATTCGAGGAACACAACAACAGCATTATTATCAATTTCAAACACTTGCAGGAAAACTATCAGCGCACAGGTTTAAAACGCATTGAAGGGAAGCGAGACGAAAACGGCAACCTGATCAAACCTTGGCTGAAAACAGAATTTTTAGACCGTGGGGAGTACGTGCAGATGGGTTCATTTGCCATCAATCAAAATACGGCTACCATCAATATGCTGATGACCAGGAAAGTGAAGCTGGTAAAAGTTGAGGATGGCACTCATATTGAGGAAGTTGCCGGAATTCTGGTGAACGAAATCACTACTTTCAACAATTATACCATTGTCAGCGACGGCGAAATTAATATTAAGTCGATGCGAGTTAAAATCAGCAGCAAAGCAGTGTTTGATTTGCTCAAGAGATGCGGTGTAATTGAAAAAGACGGTTCGCCTGCTGAGGAATTCGACTTTCGTTCGCAGTACGACATTAAGTTAGATAATCTGCCGCTAGTGCCTTTTGACGGGCGTTATGGTAGCCTTGACGGAGTGTTTGAGGAACTCGCAAAAATTAAAATTCTTGCCAGCATTCTATCAGCTCATTTAAAGGAAGAATCAGAGGTTTATACTGCTGAACAATTGGATGAGTTGAAACAGCATTATCTGTCGAAAAGCCTTTATCTCAACTTTCCGACGACGACGGAATACACTGATTTAAAAAGTGCGATCGCCAACGGTTCAGTAGATTCGCGAGTCAGCTACAAAATCGACATTGGTAGCAAAAATATCCTCAATTTCGGCAAATTCCACTCAGCTAATAAATTTCTCGATCGGCTCTACGAAGTTTACCACAAAGAGACTGGGGAAAAATTAGAAAAACCCACCTTCGACATCACCTTAGATGCGCCTGTTATTTTCGCACACAAAACACTGTCATCCCGCACCAAAATTACCAAAGTTGACGACTTGATGAAGCTGATTTTTGATGAGTTTCTGGGGTTGGAGAATAACGGGATGATCGCCGCTATTTTCTCAAAAGTTGGTGCAGATAGTCTGCTGCGGCTTTTGCAAGCAAAATGGCAAGAAGAAGATGTCAAGCGAGAGGAGTTTGTAGCCGCTTTAGCTAGTGCGAATGAACGACTGGAAGCTTATGCTAAAAAGCTGTATGGCGAGCAAATTTCGCCGCTGGTTTTCTACATCGGTTCTACTGGAATTATCCCCGATGAAATGGAGGCTAAAGCTGCGACTGCTGATGAAATTGGTGCGAAGTATGGGAATTTGCAATTCTCTAAAGATGAGCAAGAGGGGATGTTTTTTGAAGTGGGAGACTGCATTATTAGTGTGTATGCTAAGAATGAGTATTTCACGGTAGGGAAGTAGGAATTAGGGTGGGCATTTGCCCACCTTGGTTAAATGTGGCTGGAAATGAATTGCAAAGGCGCAGCGGTGGCGATCGGGAAATAGGTAGATCTGGCAAGTGTTAGGTTGCCCAGACGAAAGGAGCGATCGCAAATCTTCTATGATGGGAATCCTTCGGGTTTGTAACTTTCCTTTGGTGTTGCTTTTGCGAAAGTTGATCCTATGTTGATCCTATGGTATGATAGAGATCAACGCTCTATAAAAATCTCTTAGCTAAATTCTCTGCAATTAGGTTACAATGATATTACACGAATTCTCATACGGAGGGCAAGCCAATGACACAAACATTATCAATGTCTGTTCTCTATAAAAAACTCTCGGCGATCGGTTTACCAAAACGCTTCGTTCGAGAAAAAGGTTTGCCCAGTTGGTGGAATGAAGAACTAGACAATAAACCCGTCGCCGTCCTAGAGGGCGCTGGTCATATTGCCCAACGTCTGCACCTAGACCTCAAAAGTCTTTTAGCCGAGAATCAGAAGCCTCAGTTTAAGCCCTTACTCCACACCAAATTCAAGTACCATCAACAGGATAAAGTAGATGTACCTGATGCGGCCCATCAACTTGCCTCACGGGTTGCGGAAGTCGTCGCTGACGCTATAAAGCTCGAATTTAAACCCATCCCATCTGACCCTCATCAAGTCCGCTCAGAGATCGTTGCCAAACATCCTCAAGTCACTTTATACAGCTTGCTCAATTACTGCTGGGAACATGGTATTGCTGTTATCTATTTCAAGGATTACCCTGAAAAGACCCGCAAAATTACAGGCATGATTCAATGGCAATGTGATTATCCTGTGATTGTTTTGAGTAGTAGTCGTACTAACCCAGCATGGTTAGCTTTTCATCTTGCCCATGAAATGGGTCATCTTGCCCTTGGTCATATTAAAGAAGGTATTTTGATTGATGATGATATTAAGCAAGACTCTGATGATCGAGAAGAAAGAGATAGCAATCAGTTTGCAGTTAAACTGCTAGTCAATAGTTTTGATAACTCCCTCGGCAAGAAAAAATTTAACAATGCAGAAGACCTCAAGAATAAAATTATTCAACTTGTTCAAAATAACTTAACTATTGATCCCTGTGCATTAGCTTTAAATTATAGCTGGTATAATAAAGATTATTTTGCATTGTCAATGAAATGTGTAAATTTAATCAATCCTGCTAAAGAAGGACAAAAGACGATTAACAAATTTTTAGAGCAGCATCTAAATTGGGATGAATTAAGTGACGATAATGCTGATTACTTAGACCAAATTTTAGGAGAATAGCTTTGTCTAGTTGTATCTATTGCATCGATAATGACATCATCAAAAAGCTTGCTACATTCCAGCTATTCGATAATACTCTTCAATTATTTGATGCTAGTTATGAGCAAGTTAATATCCTAGAGACGGCACAATATAAATTTGAAGGCGATTGGAAAAAATTTGAAGGAGGGAAAACTCGAAAACCAGAAGATCGTTTGATTAATTATAAACAAGTTCTTTACCTTACTAAGACTTTACCAAAAATACCTGAATCTGATATTATTGACCAAGAAATTTTTACCCAATTATCCAATATTGAAAATATCGATAAAGGTGAGGCAATTCTCACAATTCATGCTATACAAATTCTCCAAAAAGATAAATCTGCTCAGATTTTTACTGGAGATAAAAGATTCATCAAAGCCTTAGCAAAAGTTAAGTTACCTATCATTCAAGAGTCTCTAAATCATAGATTATGGTGCTTAGAGCAACTTGTTCTCAGAAATATTGAAGCCGATGGCTTTGAGACTATTCGGGATCTCATTGTTCCTGTTCGAGAATGTGATACAGCAATTAAGAGTGTTTTTGGTTCAGGGCTTAATTCAACATCTGACAACTCCCTAGCTACTTTAAAAAGTTATATTGAGGAGTGTCGGCAGGAGGCAGGTAATCTACTAAATCCTTACAAGTAGATTTAAGTGTGACACTTGCCTTAGTCCTGACTTAAAACGGGATTTCCTCATCTTCATCTTCCACAGCCTTAGCCCTCATCCGCCAACTGGTAATATACTCAACTTGCACATCAATTTGATTGATTGCTTCCCCTAACCGTTTTTGGATATATTGAGTCAGCGTCACCATAAAATCCAACTCAATTCCCACAGATTGCACAAGTCTTGCCAACCTGGCAAAATCTACTTTCAAAATAGAAGAATTGGAGAGCTTAAAATGGGGAGTATTCCCCTGATTTTGCACCAACATTGCTTTTTTAACTCGCTCTTTCAGATGCTCAATTTCTGAATCCAACAACTTCCACTCAGGCAAAATTTCTTTGTACCTTTCCCCCAATGCTATTAAATCCTCACTCGCCGGTTCCGGCACAATTTTTTTAGTTGATTTTCGCCACTGCTGTATGTTGGAAGTCAACCGCCAACTCGCAATATCCTCCACTTGCAAAGATGGATGACTGATAAGTTGTCCTAACTGTTTTTGAATTTCTTTAGTCAGCGTTACCGGAAAATTTAACTCAATTCCCTCAGTTTGCGTCAGATTTGCGAGGGTGAGAAAATCTACTTTCATCGTGATCGAACTGGATAGCTCAAAATAAGAACTGTCTTTGAGCTTTTTCGCCAGCATCGCGGCTTTAAAGCGTTCTTTCACCTCAGCAATTTCTGAATCTAGCGGTTTCCACTGAGCTTCTATTTTCTGATATTGTTTCCCCAATGCTGTCAAGTTTTCTGTGGCGGGTTCGGGGTAACATTTGTCAATAATTTCTAGCAGGTGGCCATGCACTCTAGCTAAATAAACCGCGTCCATCTTGGCATATTCTAGCTGCTTTTCAGTCAGGGGACGCTTTCCCCAATCGCCACCTTGTTCTGTTTTATCTACATAAGCAATGTTACAAAGTGTTTCTATTAAAGTTTTCAGTTGTCGGTTGCGTAATGGTAGAATATAAGCCGGAATTTTTCTCGCCATTTGCAAGGTGCAAGTGATGTTTTTGGCATCATCATTGCCCAAAAATCTGATATCATAGCTGGCATTGTGCATCACTTTTTCAATGTTTGGATTGACCATAATTAGGTTTATAAAAGCTGTCGCCAATTCAGGTTTATCCAAGACATCGAGCAGAAAAGTGGCATCGCCAGTCAAGTCTCTGGGGTCAGCTAATGCCTGAATTAGAGACAATCTGGGGTTGAATTTATAGTCAGCTATTTCTGTATCAATCCACAGGATTCTAGCTTGGGCAAATTTAGCAATGAGTGCTTTGATTTCGTTGGCTACTGTCAAATAAGGCATTTTTAGGGAGTTTTGCTAATAGTTTGACACTTCTATTGTGCTATAATATCAAACTTGTGCCAGAGATTACTACAGAACTTACGCAAAAAATGGTTCTATCCGCTATTGGTAGAGGCTCTGTGCGGTGTGCATCGCCCTACGGATAGAGTTTGTGCGTCCAGGACTGTACTAAATTCTTCACATCGAATTTAGAGCTTAGACTCAGTTAGTAGTGAGTAAGGTGCGTCAGGCCAAGTCCTGTTCTCAAATTCGAGATTTATTTTCACTGACGCACCCTATAATTGCTTTTGACGCAGAGGAATGAGGGGAGAGTCAGGACTTACGCATGGGGTCAAAAACCCGGTTTCTGCGTCAATATTTATCGAATCTATCCACGATTTTTCCGAGAAACCGGGTTTTTTGCGTAAGCCATAGATTTGTTAGAGGCAGCACCGTTAAATTACGGTTGCGGTACTCTTAAAACAGTATTAATATTAATTTTGAGATCAATTTTTACAAGCTAATGGAGAATGCACTTTGGGTTTTGAGGGGCAGATGACCATGAAAAAAAGGCTATTTCTTGTAACTTTGAGTGCTGTTACTTTGAGTTTGGAAGCAGTCACACCAATACAGGGGATACCAGGGGCGATCGCTCAAACACAAGTTCCCATGAGACTGCAACACGCGGAAGGAACCTATACCCTTACGGTGTCAGAAACGAATACCACAAAATCTGCTTATGGGGGTCAATTGCGCCTCTATGACGTGCATATTGCCAAGATGTTTGAGGTGACATATGCTGACTGTCAGGAGATACCAAACGCTGGCGGTAGGACTTGGTATTACTTCGCTGGAAATGGTAAAATTGACATGGGGCAATTCAGAATAAATTGTCAGTTGGCTAGTGATATTGCTAACACTTATGGTTTAGGGAAACCAGAGCGTACTGCGATCGAATATTCTCAGGAGGAGGCTGGGCGGCCAATATCAAGGACTCGTTCTATTCCAATTTTAGATATTACTGGTAATAAAATTCAGCGGTGGACGAATTTTGTGCAAGGGTTTCGCCCTCAGTCTGCTAATTCTGAAGGTGGTAATTCGCGATCGAGTAGTCCTTTTCCTGTACGTGAAATTCTCTCAGAAATTCAAGGTAAGACGAGAGTACCAATTTTTTTACCCAGTCAGCTTCCGTTATCAGGAGATATATACTTGGAAAGCCGAGTCGAAACACAGGGCTATAGCGTTGTAATGAGCTCCATACCTAATTGCAGCGCTACGCCATGCTATATCGCGGATATTTCAGCAAAAAGAGGTGGAGAACCAGCCCAACCACCGATCAGAGGATTTAGGAGTGAATTCAAAACCATTCAATTAGCAGGCCGAAGAAAAGGAGTTTTTTCTAATGTCTGCGGTGCTTATTGCACGGCCTTAGTTGAATGGCAGTATCAAGGCGTTTTGTATCGAGTAACGATGAAGAATGGGCAAGAGAAAATGCTCGTTAACATAGCCAATTCTGCAATTGAAGCTGGGCCTCGTTAGTTAAAAGTGTAACAGTGCGTCAGGGCAAGTCCTGTTCTCAAATTAGAGATTTATTTTCCCTGATGCAGCCTACAATTGCTATCTAGATAGAAAGCATACCATTTCTAAACTTTTAAGCAGGAAAGTTCGCCTGTAAAACACTATTTTTAATTTTTTGTTCTAATTCATTGACAACAGACATTACACTATGTTCTGGCTCGCTCAAAATAGATTTTTTAATGTCATGTAAAGAGTTGACTAAATCTTCACGCAAACGGGGCTTGTCTTCTTGAACTCCTTTAGTATAATCCCAATAATCCCAAGCGATTAAAGCTATGGCAAGGGTAGGCTCAATCATACTTCCTAGTTGCGAAGAAATAGCAGCTACAGCTTTACTACCTGCTTTAGCAGCAATTGTAGCAGTAATTTTAGCAGTTCCAGCAGCACCTACAAATCTTACTAAAGATACTTCATCTCCTCGTTCATTTTCTAACCTAAAATTTATACCTTCTAAATATTTATGCCAGTCCGCTTGGGGGATTTTGTACATTTTCGGCACATCGTCAAATTCCTTAGATAATTGTTCAATATAAAAATTAGCCGTATCAATTACTATGGTATGAAATTTCATCTCTGCTGAATTTGCTTGCAATACTCTCCTAGCAAATTCTCTTTGAATATTGTTATTTATGCTTTTGGCAATCTTTTCATTGACTATACTCTGATTAAACCCATTCATCAAATTCTCGCCAATATATTCAAAAAGAACACCAAATTCTTGCTGTTTCTGATTAAAATAATTAAAATACCAATTTAAAAAGTCCGTATCAATTCGATTAATTAATTGTTCCTCCCACCGATTTAATTCATTGTTAGCATATTGTTCAGCACTTTGATTTGCCGTGTTCAGAGCTTTTTTGAAAGCTTGTTCTCTTCCACCAAATGCGACTAGAGATTGAGTAATTTCTATGGAGGGAGGAGAGGTTAATTCTGCTGCCAAAGCCTGACTCATAACTAATCGTCCCAGTAACGGGATTAATACAATTAGAATTATAATCGACCAAATAATGATACTAACTATCTTAGAGATTTTTACAATTCTCGATTTTTGAGTGGTTTCTTCAGTAAGCTGATATTCACCAGATTCTTTAGCCTTCAACTCAATGGCAATTAATTCTCGATCGCCCAAAACATCAATTAATTTTTTGTCTAGTTTTTTGGCCACCAACTGACGACCATAAGGTATTCCATTTGAACGACAAATAAGGTGATTATTTTCGTCTAAAAACACCTGTCCTAAAAATTGCCCTTCGGGATGCTCTTGGCGAATAATTGCTCCTTTTTTTACATTAGGAGTCCCTGGGCGATCGCTCTGGAAATAACTTATAGCCTCCTCAAAGGTTATCTCCTCTAAGACTTCAGGTATCCCTTGAATACGTGACAAGCATTGATTGAAGTCGCGAACTATCCGCTGCACATCCTCCGAAGTGAGTTTCTGATCTTCTTGAGAGGTGTCTTTGGCAAACCAGTTAAACCGTGTCATATTTCCTCCAGAGCATTTGATAACTTATAAATCTCTACTAGATTTCTTGTATTTCTCATTATTTTATTTTAACATGAAAATTTATTTTTTCCTAGTAATAAAAGTGTTATTTAGTGTACAGTTAATTGTTTTTTCATGATTTTTACTAACAATAAAAAGTGTTATTTAGCTGGCAAAGTGTTACAAAGTGTGATATAGTGTGATTTTGAAAAATAAACCCACTTTTAGCTATGGATATCCAAGAGGTTTTACAGTGGACTGACGAGCAAGTATTTGTCAAAACGGAAAAACATCTTGATTCATTACAAAGATGTATATTAGAGGAAGTTTGGCAAGGTGAGAAATATCCTAAAATAGCGAAAAAGTGCAATCGTAGTGAAGATCATATTAAACAAGTTGCTAGAAAATTATGGAAACTTCTCTCTGAGATTTTGGAAGAAGATATTAAACAATCTAATGTTCGCTCTATTTTAGAAACAAAAGCATTATCTAATATTTACAACAATAATGGTTCACAGATTGTTGGTTATATTAATAGTCATATCAATATCTGTGGAGAAAAAAGGCAAGATGCAGAAGAGGCTAAACAGCGATCGCCCAATCCCCCTGATTCTCCCCAAAACAAAAGTCAATCCCCAATCATCGATTTAACAGACGCACCCGAACTCCCTTACTTTTACGATCGCACATCCGAACTCTCCACCCTCAAACAATGGATATTACAAGCCCACACCCGCTTGATTACCGTCTACGGCTTAAGTGGAATTGGCAAAAGTGCGATCGCCCTCAAACTCATCGAACAAACTCAAACCGAATTTGATTATATTATTTGGTTAAGTCTCACCAACACACCCACACTTTCAACCCTCCAAACCGAACTCAAGCAATTTTTTGGGCGATCGCCACAACCCCCATTACCCACAATCATCGATTATTTTCGCACCTCACGCTGTTTAGTAATCCTTGATGACGTACATAATATATTTAGCAGCGGTCAATTAGCAGGTCAATATTTAGCAGGCTATGAAGACTATGGCAAATTTTTCAAACAAATTGCCACATCCTCTCATCAGAGTTGTTTAATCCTCCTCAGTTGGGAAAAACCCAGATAAATTACTGCTTTAGAAGCCGAAAACCTAGCTACCCGAACATTACACCTCAAAGGGTTAGGAGAAGAAGCCGCAGACATTCTCAGAGAAAAAGGATTAGCAGATGAGGAAAAATGGTCAGACTTAATCACCCTTTATCAAGGTCATCCTTCCTGGCTAAATATCATCGCTGCAACAATTTGGGAATTATTTGATGGTAGCGTTTCCCTGTTTTTAGCGGATGGAAGTGATTTGTTTTTAGGTGACTTAGAACCCCTTTTAGAAACTCACCTAGAGCGTTTATCAGACTCAGAAAAAAAGGCTTTCTACTGGTTAGCAACTCAAAATGAAGCTGTAGATATTTCACGACAACCAGCAGATAGCCTCTTATCCAAATCAGAATTTTGGCAAGCCATACAATCTTTAGCCAGACGCGGCTTAGTGGAAAAAATGTTAGTAGGATCGCGATCGAAGTTTCAGATTAATCGTGTATTTCAACAATACATTCAATCTAATACCAATTTAATATAGCAATCCTAAATCATTCATGAGGATTTGTAGGGGGTAGTGCCCCTGTGCCTACCCCAGCATAAGCGGGGCAACCACGGGGAGTAGGGGTCGGATTGCCCCTACAACAATTAATTACACAACTGATTTAGGATTGCTATATGAAGTTGCATATATTTCGACCCCCCTAAATCCCCCTTAATAAGGGGAGTAGGGTGTGAGTAGNNCTCATAAAAAATTGGTATAAGTAACATTCCACCCATTTATTTCTTAGTCTGTCCTTCACTGCGTTCGAGGATAAACTCCGGCAGACTTTGTTTGACAAGGAGCGGTAGAGATGGGCGATCGCATGGGGTTCAGAAACCGGGTTTCTTCCTAAATCTCGGTGGGGATGTCAAGATTGTTGCAGAAACCCGGTTTCTTGGATTTTGGGGCGTGGGGTTCAGAAACCGGGTTTCTTCCTAAATCTCGGTGGGGATTCCAAGATTATCGCAGAAACCCGGTTTCTTGGATTACGCGCGGGGGCTTAGAAACCGGGTTTCTTCCTAAATCTTGGTGGGGATGCCGAGATTGTCGCAGAAACCCGGTTTCTTGGACTAGCTGCCGCCAATCCTAGCGACATCACGAGCGTTTTCTTCAAAAGCCGCCGTCAGCGCATCATCACCGCTTAAACCCGCAGCGATCGCCCTTTCAATGGCCTCCAACACCCGCTTATAATCCTTCGGCATCACCTTCACAAACACCGGCACCATCGCATCCCAATTTGCCAAAACCTTCGATGCTTTAGCACTTCCAGTCAAATCAAAATGAGCCTGAATTAACTCCCGCAAATCTGCAATTTCCTCAGCATCCTCCAGTTTTTCCAATCCCACCATCGACATATTGCAACGAGTTGCAAAATCCCCCGCTTCATCCAAAATGTAAGCGACACCGCCACTCATTCCTGCTGCAAAATTGCGCCCGGTTTCACCCAAAACCACAACTTTGCCACCAGTCATGTACTCGCAACCGTGATCGCCCACACCCTCGACTACTGTGTTAACGCCGGAGTTACGCACCCCAAAACGTTCGCCGGCCATCCCTCGGATGAAAACCTCCCCAGAGGTCGCTCCGTAAAGCACTACGTTGCCGACAATCACGTTTTCTTCTGCGACAAAGGTGGAAGCCGCCGACGGGTACAGCACGATTTTGCCACCGCTGAGGCCTTTGCCCAAATAGTCGTTGGCTTCGCCTTCGAGCTCTAGGGTGACTCCCTTGGGTACGAATGCCCCAAAGCTTTGCCCAGCGCTACCTTGGAAGTGCAGGTGCACGGTATCATCGGGTAAGCCTTCCCAGTGGCGTTTGGTGATTTCGTTACCGAGAATTGTACCGACAACGCGGTTGACATTGGTAATCGGGAGAGTTGCGCGCACTGGTTCGCCGTTTTCGATCGCACCTTTGCACAAATCCAACAACACCGTCATATCCATCGACTTCTCTAAACCATGATCCTGCGCCATCTGACAATAGCGCCCGACATCCGCCCCAACTTCCGGCTGGTAAAGGATGTTCGAGAAGTCCAAACCCTTAGCCTTCCAGTGTTCCACCGCTTGTTGCGCTTCCAAAACATCGGTGCGCCCTACCATTTCATTCAAGGTGCGGAAGCCCAACTGCGCCATGATTTCACGGACTTCTTGGGCGACGAAGGTCATAAAGTTTACCGTGTGTTCAGGATCGCCGGTAAAGTTTTTCCGCAACAGGGGGTCTTGCGTCGCAACGCCCACAGGACAAGTGTTCATGTGACAGACGCGCATCATAATGCAGCCCAATGTCACTAGCGGCGCGGTGGCAAAACCGAATTCCTCAGCACCAAGCAATGCAGCAATTGCTACATCGCGGCCTGTTTTTAGTTGTCCGTCGGTTTCCACAGCAATGCGCGATCGCAAATTATTCAAAACCAGGGTTTGGTGAGTTTCCGCCAATCCCAACTCCCAAGGTAAACCGGCGTGTTTGATCGATGTTTGCGGCGATGCGCCGGTACCGCCGTCGTAGCCGGAAATTAGCACGACATCGGCGTGGGCTTTCGCAACCCCAGCCGCGATCGTCCCAACTCCAACTTCTGACACCAGTTTGACGCTAATCCGCGCTTCCCGGTTGGAATTTTTCAAGTCGTGAATCAATTCGGCCAAATCTTCGATCGAATAAATGTCGTGGTGAGGAGGAGGCGAAATCAAACCCACACCGGGTGTCGAGTGCCGTACCTTGGCAATCCACGGGTATACTTTTTTACCTGGTAACTGTCCGCCTTCTCCGGGTTTCGCCCCTTGCGCCATCTTGATTTGCACTTCCCGCGCCTGAGACAAATACAAGCTGGTGACACCAAAACGCCCGGAAGCAACTTGTTTGATCGCACTGTTTTTTGAGTCACCGCGATCGTTTGTCCAAGTATAGCGATCGGGATCTTCGCCACCTTCACCCGTGTTCGATTTGCCACCAATGCGATTCATCGCTACGGCTAAAGATTCGTGGGCTTCCTTAGAAATCGAACCGTAACTCATCGCCCCAGTTTTGAAGCGTTTGAGAATAGATTCGATCGGCTCAACTTCCTCAATTGGAATCGATTCCCGCTGCTTGAATTCCAGCAAGCCGCGTAGGGTAAAATGCTGTTGGTTTTGTTCGTTAACCAGGGCGGAATACTTTTGGAAAAGCGGATAACTTCCTTCGCGTACTGCTTGTTGCAGGGCGTGAATGGTTTGCGGGCTGAACAAGTGAGCCTCGCCTTCCTTGCGCCATTGATATTCGCCGCCGACATCAAGGGTGTGTCCGCTGGATGGGCGATCGGGGAATGCGTGAGTATGGCGTAAAATGGCTTCTTGGGCGATGACTTCGAGGTCTACTCCTTCAATCCGCGATGCTGTCCAGGTGAAGTATTTATTGACTACGGATTTGTTTAAGCCGATCGCCTCAAATATCTGGGCGCCACGGTAACTTTGAATGGTGGAAATCCCAATTTTCGAGGCAACTTTAGTCACGCCTTTGGTTGCGGCTTTCACGTAGTTTTTGCTAGCTGTTTTGGTATCAACATTTACCAGCAAACCTTGGCGAATCGAATCGGCGATCGTCTCGAAGGCCAAATAGGGATTGATCGCACCGCAACCGTAGCCGATTAAAGTCGCAAAGTGATGAACTTCACGCGGTTCCCCGGATTCGAGAACGAGTCCGGCCCGCGTCCGCGTACCTTGGCGAATCAGGTGGTGGTGCAGGCCTGCAACTGCTAGCAGTGCCGGAATTGGAGCGTTTTCGGCATTGATTCCCCGATCGCTCAAAATCAGGATATTCACCCCAGAGGCGATCGCGCTGTCTGCTGCTGCAAACACATCTTCTAAGGCCTGTTCGAGACCTTTTACCCCTGTTTTGGGGTCAAACAAAATCGGCACGGTAACAGACTTGAAATTGCCCTCATAAACCTGTTTGAGTTTAGCCAATTCTTCATTGCTGAGAATTGGTGTTTTCAACTCAATCAAGTGACAGCTTTCTGGTTCCGGTTTGAGCAAATTGCGTTCAGATCCGATCGTTGTTTCGGCAGAAGTGACAATCTCTTCTCTGATAGAATCAATTGGCGGATTCGTAACTTGAGCAAACAGTTGCTGGAAGTATTCATAAAGCAACTTTTGCCTGTTCGATAAAACGGCAAGCGGCGTATCCGCACCCATCGCGCCGACAGCTTCCACCCCATCGCGTGCCATCGGCGCTAACAGCAACCGTAGTTCTTCAAAGGTGTAGCCAAAGGCCATTTGCCGCTGCAATAAAGTTTCGGGTTGGGATGCGTCCACTACTTCCGCATCTGGTAGTTTGGCAATTTCTACCATGTGCTGGTCAATCCACTCGCGATACGGATGTTCCGAGGCGATTTGATGTTTGATTTCGTCGTCAGAAATGATGCGGCCTTCTGCTGTATTTACCAGGAACATCCGGCCCGGTTGTAAACGACCTTTTGAGACAATTCGTTCTGGGGCTATCGGCAAAACTCCGGCTTCCGATGCCATGATTACTATGTCATCTTTGGTGATGCAATAACGGGAAGGACGTAAACCGTTGCGATCGAGCACAGCCCCGATCGAAGTACCATCCGTAAAGGCGATGGAAGCCGGCCCATCCCAAGGTTCCATCAAGCAGGAATGGTATTCGTAGAAAGCCTTTTTCTCATCACTCATCGACTCGTGGGCTGTCCAAGGTTCGGGAATCATCATCATCACCGCGTGCGGTAAAGAACGCCCAGCCAAAGTCAGCAATTCCAGAGCATTATCAAAGATAGTCGAGTCGCTACCTTCGATGTTGATTAAATTCGGGATTTTCTTTAAATCATCGCCGAATAGTTCCGACTCGAACATCGATTGCCGCGCGTGCATCCAGTTGATGTTGCCGCGCATGGTGTTGATTTCGCCGTTGTGGGCGATGTAGCGGTAAGGGTGCGATCGTTCCCAACTCGGAAAAGTATTGGTGCTGAAGCGCGAGTGAACCAGGGCTAGAGCGCTTTCCATGTCGGGGTCGTGCAGTTCGGGATAGTAATCTCCCACTTGCACGGGCATCAGCATTCCCTTATAGACGATCGTCCGGCAGGAAAGTGTGGAATTATACCAGTATGGATCTACCTTCGTCTTGCGAATCGCATTATGTGCTCGTTTGCGGATAACGTAGAGTTTCCGCTCGAAAGCCGCCTCGTCCATACCTGCGGGGCGGCTGACGAACACTTGCTGCATGAAGGGTTCGCTGGCTTTGGCGGTATCGCCCAGGGATGAGTTATCTGTGGGGACATCGCGCCAACCCAGCAGGGGACAGCCTTCTGCGGCGGCGATTTCGGCAAAGATGCGTTTGCCGTTTTCCCGTTCCGTCTGGTTTCGCGATGAGTAAATTGCACCAACTCCGTACTCGCCCGCTTCTGGAAGTTCGATGTTTTGGGCTGCTGCTGCTTTCTTGAGAAACTTGTGGGGCACTTGCATCAAAATCCCCGCGCCGTCTCCGGTGTTGGGTTCGCAGCCACAGGCGCCCCGGTGGTCGAGGTTTAACAGGATTGTCAGTCCCTGTTCGACTATTTCGTGGGATTTGTTACCCTTGACCTGTACAATAAATCCGACTCCGCAAGCGTCGTGCTCGAACTGCGGATCGTACAGCCCTTGTTTTTGTGGCAGTCCGTTGTTGTTCATTTTGATGTGTCTCTCAAAGTGGCGAAAATATGTCGATCTAGAGTAGAGGGTGGAAGCCGATCGATCTAGTATGATGTATTATATATAGATTTACTGCATTGGGTAGATCCACGAAAAAATCCAAGCTGGTGCGATCGATTGAGCGTGCAAAAATAGTTAAAGCCGATCGGTTAACTATCGAACCCGAAGGTCTAAATATTTATGCTGAAAAAATCTCTAATTATTAGCGTATCTCCTGAAATTATGGGCGGAACTCCAGTCTTTGCTTTGACTAGAGTTCCGGTACAAACACTTCTGGACTATCTGAAAGCAGGAGAATCAATTGATGATTTTTTAGATGGATTTCCAACGGTGACTAAAAAGCAAGTTATCGCCTTGCTGGAAGAGGCAACGGAGGACACGGCAATGCCGTTTCCCTACCCAATTAATTGTAGGGACACGGCACTGCCCATTAGTGTCAACTTAAG
>DPLL01000071.1 GCA_003542015.1 Microcoleaceae cyanobacterium UBA9251
AAACCCGGTTTCTTTGCTTTTGATGCGTAAGTTTCGACCAAATTATTTAAGGGCGATCGCACTTATTTAAAACTTATTTAAAACTCCCATCTATCCCTGCTAAAATGTCCTCAGATTCCCTGCAAATAGCCCCGTGACAGCAACCATTACTCGCCAACAATCCCCCCCACTGACTCACATCTCCCCGGTTATATTGCAAAGCAGAACCGTCAAAACGAGTAAATTGACCGCCCGCTTCCGTCAAAATTAATTCCGGTGCCGCCAAATCCCAATCTTTAGGCGCAGACTTTCCCGAAAGCGCAATATAAACATCAGCCCTTTGTTCCACAATAGTCGCAATTTTACAGCCAATACTACCGACAGCTATTTGATTCTGACAAGACAGTTTTTGTAACAATTGATTAAAGCGATCGTCCCGGTGACTGCGGCTAGTTACTATAGATAAATCCGCCACTATATTTCGCGCAGATACCTGCAATTTTACCACAGAACCGTCCCGACTTTCGACAAAAGCGCCAGCATCTTTCATCGCGTAATAAATCTTTTGCTGTTCCGGCCAAGCCACAACTGCCAATACCGGTCTTCCCTGATATACTAAAGCAATATGTACTGCAAATTCCCCTGTCCTATCAATAAAATCCCGCGTTCCATCCAAAGGGTCAATAATCCAAACCCAACTTTGAGGTAAGGGAATTTGACCGTTAGTTGCTAAATAAGATTTGTAAGTTTCTTCGCTAAGATAGCCAAATTCTGTATTACCTAAAACCGACTGCAATTCGTCGAGAATGCAAGAATTGACAGCGACATCGGCGGCGGTGACGGGCCCATCTTTTTGTTCTTGGATGTCCAGATTCGGAGTATTGGAATCTTGGCGATAATAGGATTGTAGGAT
Organism: Microcoleaceae cyanobacterium UBA9251; assembly: GCA_003542015.1. Classification (GTDB taxonomy): domain Bacteria; phylum Cyanobacteriota; class Cyanobacteriia; order Cyanobacteriales; family Microcoleaceae; genus Microcoleus. The sequence goes on from DPLL01000071.1 coordinate 893, forward strand.
ATCTGATGCACTCCAGGCCATTGAACGCGAAATTTCGCTTAATTCTTCGATGTTTTTCATTAATTTATTATTTTTGAATCACACATAAACGCCTCCTGTAGGGGCGGTGCCCCGTGCCCGCCCTCCGATGCGATTCCCGTGTCCGCCCCTATCTCTGAAACACATACAAAATTGTGGACGAAGAGGGTACGGGGGCACTACCCCTACAAAACGATGATTTGTTTGAGAATGAAACAGCCAGCCCCTGGAAATTACCAATTAATATGAGGATATTTCCATTCATAATAATTGGGAAACACAAAATTAGTAAAGGAGACTGAAATACTCACCTCCAATGATTTTACATGGTGCCACCAACCCACAGGAATAAAGATAGCTTCTCCCGGTTCCAAAATCACTTCAATGATTTTCGCATCTCTGTAAAGAGGATACTTTTCATAGTCGGGATTTTCGCCGTCAACCTTGCTGAAAACCCCGACATGATTGTAAAGCAGAGGTGTTTGTTGGGGACAAATCAACTTAATTAGTTTGCGACCAGACACTTGAGCTAAAATTAAATTAACAGGGTCATGGTGTAGTGGCGTAATCGTGCCTTTCGGACCGAACCAAAAGAAAACTCTGCCCTTTGTATCGGTAGGATTTAGGTATTCTGGGAAAATTTCAATGTCGTTGAATAGAGGTTTAAATTCCTCTCTTTCCAGAGTCTGGTTGTTAGCAACCATGTAGTAATCATTGCTAGGGCCACTGTTGACGACCATATCTACATATTCGCGGAACAAAACAGTTTTTTTGTGATTTTCTACCTTAATTTCGTAGTCCGGGTCCGAGTTGCGGTTGGCTTGAATTTGCACCTCTGCATCGCCATATGTTTGCTGCAAATACTCCGGTGTCCACAACTGTAATGCTTTCCAGTTGTGCATAATATTGGTAATAATTACCGGAGTATTTTTGGCGTAGTAATTTTCTAAAAAATACTCTCGTGACAGGCTGCTTTTCCGTTCGATTGTCCCGAATTTTGCCGAGAGGGAGGCTAATTGATTGTTAATGCTAAGTTGCGATTCTAATTTCTGCAATAACTGGACGTACTGACTACCTGCTTGGAAGTAGGGGTGAGAGGATATTTCCCTAACTTCTGCTGTTGCTGTTTCCGCATCTATGCCGGTACTTATGAGGATTTGAATGATTTCTGCGTCGGCTTTATTTAATAGTTTGTTGGCTGCTACCCACTGTTTCATGTTGTCGGGGACTTCTTTTTTGCTTGGAGTAAGTAGATTTGGTAGGTTTTGTGTCAGCCATTCTAGATTAACCTGTTGTTGTTCTGTCAGGGTAATCCGCAAAGGGGGAAGGGTGATAGTTAGGGGTTGGGTGTCAGACATGATTTGGGTATGTTGTTTTGAAACTAATATAGCAATTTTAACGAACCGCGAAGGCGCAAAGGGCGCGAAGGAAGAGGGGGAAGAAGTTTACAATTTTTGTCGGGGTTGTTTTTAAGATTTTAACTTAGGGAGTGTTGTCTGTTCAAGTTTTATAGTTTGGATTGGTTTTTCCCGGATACTTTGGTTGATTTTCATTGAAAATTAACCATTTTTCATCCAGCGGCGGGTTCCGAAAACTTTGCAGGAATCGGAAGCGATTTTAGCTGCTGCGGTGAGACTATCTGTAAAGTTATTTTCCAAAATATAGTGACAGAAAGCCCCGTGTAAAATATCGCCGGCACCTAAAGTGTCTGTGGCTTGAATTTGAGGGACTTCTATACTGCCATATTTGCCATTGTTGAGGTATACAATTGGTTTTTCTCCGCGAGTGATGGCTATGTTGGGAATTCCTGCTGCTGATAAATAAGCAAAGACTTCTTCAGAGTTTTCGCAGTTGGGTGGATGAAAATTATCGGAACAAATAGCCCATTCAAGAAAAGGCAATATTTCTTCTAATCCTGGTTTCCAACTGCCGCCATCGAGTACAATTGGAATGTTCTTGGACTTGGCAATTTGAGCAATTTCTTGGCTGGCTGGGATTTGGTGTCCGTCAACCAGTACAATATTAACTGATGTTAAAATATCCTGGTTAATTGCTTGAGGGTCAACCTGGGATTTCGTAGCATTGATGGAAATTACCGATCGCCCTCCGGTTCCTTGAGTTACAATAATCGAAGAAACTGGTGGCGGGTCCGATCGCCCTGGCGCTAAATCGATTATCCTCACATTATACTCTGCTAAGTCTGTCCGAATCAATTGGGCGATCGCATGAGTGCCCAAAACCCCAGCCCATATCGCCCCATTCCCCAAATAACTGAAAGTCACCGCAGCATTCGCCGCCGGCCCACCCGCAGCAATGGTACAATCGGAAGCAACAACTTTCTGATTTTCCCCCGGAGGCTGCTGCGCCAAATAAACCAAATCCCAAGTCGCCAATCCCANNTTAAAATGCAAGCAAATCCCAATACAGGAACACTTTACATCGTAGGAACCCCGATCGGCAACCTCGAAGACATGACATTTCGCGCTATCCGAATCTTGCAAACAGTAGATTATATCGCGGCCGAAGATACCCGCCATACAGGTAAACTTTTGCAACATTTTCAAGTGAAAACCCCCCAAATCAGCTATCATGAACATAACCGACATCAACGACTCCCCGAACTCATCGACAAACTGCTTTTAGGAAAAGATATCGCCCTCGTCACAGATGCGGGAATGCCCGGAATTTCCGACCCAGGATACGAGTTAGTCAAAGCTAGCGCTGATGCTAATATTAACATAATTCCGATTCCCGGCCCCAGTGCCTGCATTGTCGGCCTAACTGCATCAGGATTACCCACAGATAGATTTGTATTTGAAGGTTTCTTGCCCGCGAAAGGTCAAGAACGCCAGCAAGCTTTAGAAGCTTTGCAAATAGAATCTCGCACCATCATCTTATACGAATCTCCCCACCGATTGCGACAAACTTTACAAGATTTAGCAAATACTCTGGGAAACGACAGACAGATTGTATTAGCGAGGGAGTTAACCAAGATGCACGAAGAGTTTTGGCGTGGTAGTATCGAAAGTGCGATCGAACTTTACACCAATCGCGAACCCAAAGGAGAATTTACCCTCATAATTGCCGGCATCCAAACAGCCACACCAATATTTTCAGAAGACGCCATCAAAGCAGAATTACAAACATTAATCGCAGCAGGAATAACTCGTTCCCAAGCCAGCCGCCAACTAGCCCAACAAACATCCCTTCCCCGCCGCCAAATCTACCAACTCGCCCTCACAATAGGCGACAATGAATTATTATCATAGAAAACTCTCTGCGCCCTCTGCGCCCTCTGCGGTTAAAGAAAAAAAAGTTAAATAATCACCCTCAAAATTATATGGTACGCGGAAACTACGATCGACAAAAACCATATTTACACACTCCAAAAATCAACAAACCAATCGCCGAGATTTATGCAGACTTCGACGCCTTTAGTTGGGAGATATTCGAAGATGAACCTCACCGCTTCGATACCGCCAGCTTTTACGTCTTACTTCCCCCATTGTTTTACGAAGGAAAATTCATCAAAGGCATTTACTTCAGCGAAGCAGTCGAACTCATCAACAAACTATTTCCCGAACTTTCCTCAGTATTTTTTGCCTTTACCTATTCCCCCGGAATCTCCTATTCTTGGGCACCCATAGCCGATGCTTACTCCAGCTTATACAAAAACCCCCAGCGAGAAAAGTGGTTTCGAGAAACTTATCCCGATCGCGCCCACAAACCAATCATACCACTACAAGACACGGACTTTATCAACGAATACTTAATTTCCCCCCGGAATGTTCCTGAAAAAGACATCGACTTACTCGCAGTCGCCAGAATCTCCGAAGAAAAGAACTTACCCACAATAGCCAAAGCCTTAAAAGTTTACCGCCAAAAATATCCGCACAAACCGATAAAATTAACAGTTGTCACCGGACATGACTTTGATGTTAATAATATGAACAGTCTAGACGAATTCGCCTTAAACGAATGGCGACAAATCGAGACAATTTTAACCAATCCCTGCGACTACATTAACCTAGTACCGAGAGTGGATTACTACAGCGAAATGCCCACCTATTATTCGCGATCAAAAGCATTTGTCCTCGGTTCCCTCCTCGAAGGAAAAAACAGAGGAATCACCGAAGCCATGAGTTGTAATGTTCCAGTAATTTGTTTCCAAGAATTCAACCAATACGCCAGAGGCGAATCGCCCGTATTCCCCGAAGGTGCGGGCCTTTACGCCAAATTTGACCCAGAATCTCTCGCCGATACTATATATACAGTATTGGAAAATCGGACAGAATTTAAGCCACGATATCAGTATTTAAAGCATTGCGGGCGTAAGAACTTTTTCAATACTTGTATTGACAGTTTTCCTTATTATCAGCATAATATTCCTGACTACAAGCGGGGAGATGTGATTAACAATTTGTGGTTGGATTTGGCGGTACAGCAAAATTATCAAGTTAGCTTGAATAGCTTTTTGTATGGAGGTTCGACTCTTTCTCATCTGCGGGGGATAAGTGTGATTCAGCAAAATCTCGGTGAGTTGACCAGGTTCGGCAACGGATTCTGTAA
>DPLL01000069.1 GCA_003542015.1 Microcoleaceae cyanobacterium UBA9251
CTAGTCGGTTTGCTATCAGTCAGAAACCGGGTTTCTTCAGACAATCTGGTGAGGATGTGAAAAATCTCGCAGAAACCCGGTTTCTTGGATTAGGCGCGTGGGGAGTCAGAAACCGGGTTTCTTCAGACAATCTGGTGAGGATGTGAAAATGATCGCAGAAACCCGGTTTCTTGGATTAGGCGCGTGGGGAATCTGGTGAGGATGTGAAAATTCTCGCAGAAACCCGGTTTCTTGTCGGTTTGCTATCAGTCAGAAACCGGGTTTCTTCAGACAATCTGGTTAAGATGCCAAAATTATCGCAGAAACCCGGTTTCTTGGATTAGGCGCGTCGATTTTTCAGTTGAATTAATTCAACTTTATATCCATCGGGATCTTCCACAAAAGCAATAACAGTTGAACCGTGTTTCATCGGGCCAGGTTCGCGACTAACTTTACCGCCGCGAGCTTTAATTTCATCGCAAGTAACGTAAATGTCGTCAACGCCGATCGCAATATGACCGTAAGCATCCCCTAAATTATACTCTTCCACGCCCCAGTTGTAAGTTAATTCCAAAACTGTATGGTCGGATTCCTCGCCGTAGCCGACAAAAGCCAGGGTAAATTTACCCTCTGGATATTCCTTTTGTCGCAGCAGTTTCATGCCCAGCACTTCGGTGTAGAATTTGAGGGATTCTTCCAGGTTGCCGACTCGAAGCATGGTGTGTAGTAGTTGCATTGAGATCACTCCAAATTTATTAAGCTTTGATCAATTTTAGCGATTTCCTGCTGAAAAAACTCGCGCCGCCACCGTCGCAATTGTCGCAGTTGCCACAGTTACAGTTGTCACCGTTACATTTGTTACCTAATTTAGGCAATATTTTTTGGTTTAAAATTACGCAATCGCAAAGCATTAGTAAGTACAGAAACTGAACTAAAAGCCATTGCTCCGCCGGCGATAATTGGACTTAGTACAAAAATCGGGTACAAAATGCCGGCCGCGATCGGAATTCCAGCGATGTTGTAAATGAAGGCAAAAAACAGGTTTTGGCGGATGTTCCGCATGGTGGCGCGCGACAGTTGAATCGCTGTAACTATGCCTTGCAAGTCTCCAGAAATTAGGGTAATATCGCTAGCTGCGATCGCAATATCAGTCCCTGTGCCGATCGCAATTCCCACATCCGCTATGGCCAAAGCCGGAGCATCGTTAATCCCATCTCCTACCATCGCTACAATCTTTCCTTGTGCTTGCATTGCTTGGATTTGAGCTGTTTTTTGGTCTGGTCTAACTTCCGCAAAAACGCGATCGATACCAGCAGAAAGGGCGATCGACTCCGCAGTCGCGCGGTTGTCTCCTGTCAGCATCACCACCTCTAAACCGAGTTTTTGCAGTGCTTTCACCGCCGCCGCAGACGACGGTTTCAGGGCATCCGCAATTCCCATTATTGCCTCAATTTCGCCCTCACAGGCCATCCAAACAACCGTTTTGCTGGCAGATTCCCAAGCTCTCGCGCGCAGTTCCAAATATTCCGTATCACAGCCTAATTCCTGCATCCACCTGAGCGTTCCCAGGGCGATCGACTTTCCCTCCACAACCCCGCGCACGCCACTCCCTGCGATCGCCTCAAAATGTTTAACATCTGTTAAACTTACCTCTTGAGATTGAGCGTATCTAACAACAGCTTCACCCAAAGGATGCTCCGAATTTCCCTCAACAGACGCTGCCAATTGCAGCAGTTGTAATTCATTGCTGTTCGCCGTTCCTTTAATTGTNNAATTCTAAACTGTCGGCTCCTTTAAATAAAATACCGTTTTCTGCGCCTTTGCCAGTGCCAACCATCACAGCAGTCGGAGTCGCCAAACCCAAAGCGCAGGGACAGGCAATAATCAGCACTTCCACCATTGTAATCGTTGCTAAAGTGAAGTTACCCGTCGTCTTAAACCAGATGATAAAAGTAGCTAAAGCCACGGCAATTACTGCGGGTACAAACCAACCTGTCACCTCGTCTGCTAACTTTTGAATCGGTGCTTTAGACCCCTGGGCATCCTGCACCATCTTGACAATTTGAGCTAAAAATGTATCCTTGCCAATCCTGGTAGCGCGAAACTTAAAGCTGCCCGTTTTGTTAATAGTTGCTCCGATAACTTCATCGCCAATCTGTTTTTTGACAGGCAAACTTTCCCCCGTTACCATTGCTTCATCTATTGTCGAATAGCCTTCAATCACCTCTCCGTCTACGGGAATTTGTTCGCCGGGCCGCACCTGCACGACATCGCCAATTTCCACTTGGGCTAATGGCACTTCCAACTCTTGCCCATTCCGAACTATCCGAGCAGTTTTCGCTTGCAAACCCATGAGTTTCCGAATTGCCTCAGAAGTCTCTCCCTTCGCCCGATTTTCTAATGTTTTACCCAGCAAAATTAGGGCAATCACACTGGATGACACTTCATAATAAACGCTCGGCATCAAACCCTTGACTATGAATAAACTGGGAAAAATTGTCACAAATACAGAATAAAAGTAAGCAGCACTTGTACCCAAAGCAATCAGGGTATCCATTGTTGCTAGGCGGCGTTTTAGCGATTTCCAAGCTCCTATATAAAAGGATTTTCCGCACCAGAATTGTACTGGTGCTGTCAGCAATAATTGCAGCCAAAAATTGTGCAGCCAGGGTGGAATCAATGGCAAGTGCAAGCCAGTCATACTTGGCAGGGAACCCGCCAATAATATGATGCTAATAGTGCCTGCTACATATAGTTTGCGCTGCAAAATTTGAGATTCTGATTTGCGACTTGCTTGCTCGCTGTCATCCTCTCCCGCCGCCATTTCTTGAAGAGGCCAAGCTTTGTATCCCGCTGCATCAACAGCTTCTTGAATTGTTTCTAAGCTGGTTTTTTTTGAGTCGTATTGGATGCTTGCTTGTTCCATGCCAAAGTTGACATTGCACTCAATTACGCCTGCAACAGATTTAATTGCTTGTTCAATCGAAGAGGCACAGGAGGCACAACTCATGCCCCCTAATTTTAGTGTGAGATGATCCATATATGGACTCCTAAATTAGGCAAAATCACTATTTTTTTGCTGTCTGTAGCACTCTGCTTTCAGATGACTGGATAGCCAGCCGTTTCGATCGCAAATTTGACTTCACTCTCCGACTTAGCGGTTTGAATTTTGACCAATTTTGTCTTGAGATCTGCCTCAACAACAGCGGCTGGATCGAGGGTTTTGACTGCTTGTGCGATCGTATTCGCACAAGCCGAACAAGCCATTTTGGGAACTTTTAACTGTAGAGTCATAATTTCAACCTCAGCAGAAACTACTCTGCTGCATCAGTGAATTAATTTAATTATACAGTCTCCTGTTAGCAGGAGAGTCAAGTCGATTTTAGATTTTAGATTTTAGATTTTAGATTTTAGATTTTAGATGATCGTAAATTTCATCCTAATTTCATATCTCCATGACAAGCTGAATATAAATACCAATTTTAATGCTCTAAAATCTATGAAACCAATCTCATTAAAAACAGGCTTTGCAGCGCTGACATTCACCTGCACAGCAGCCCTAACCAGCGGAGTGCTAGCAGCTTGTTCAAAAGCTCCTTTAAGTCAAACTCAAGCCCCAAATATTACCGCAGCAACCGAAGCGAATAACAAGCAAGACGTGGCACAAGGCGGCGGCATGGGTGGCATGAATCACAGTATGTCAATGGACTTAGGCCCTGCGGATGCCGACTACGATTTGCGATTTATTGATGGGATGACAGTTCATCATCAAGGTGCTGTAAACATGGCTCAAGAGGTGATTAAACAATCCAAACGCCCGGAAATGAAAAAACTTGCTAATAACATAATTGCCGCTCAGAAACGCGAAATCAATCAAATGAAAGAGTGGCGAAAAACTTGGTATCCGAAAGCCGACAATACACCGATGGCTTATCACGCTCAAATGGGTCACATGATGGCAATGACTCCCGAACAGATGCAAAGTATGATGATGAGCATGGATTTAGGTGCTGCTGACGATCAGTTTGATTTGCGGTTTCTGAATGCGATGATTCCCCACCATGAGGGAGCTTTAGTGATGGCTGAAGATGCTTTGAAGAAGTCTAAACGGCCGGAAATGAAGAAATTGTCCCAAGAGATTCTGGCTTCGCAAAAGCAAGAAATTCAGCAAATGAAAGAGTGGCGTAAAACTTGGTACAAACAGTAATAAGTAGGTCAGCAAAAAAAAACAATAAGATCGAGTCTGGAATCCTAGGGGCGGGTTTTACCAACAATAATTGCCTCAAACAGATAATCTCGTAAACCCGCCCCTACCCAATGTTGTATTTATTTGTACCGACTTATTTACCATATTTAATCCTGATTTCATTGTGCTCTGGAAAACTGATCTTTTAGTTCAGATTCGCCCCTACTAAATCATGCAATCTTGTCGCCGTTTCCACTCCCCAGCAGCGATATTTCACTTTTCGGGAATACTCCTGAGTCTTTTGTTATTCATTGATACCGCCGCCGTTTTTGCCCACGCGGGACATGGCAATGAATTTCACCAAAGCGGAGGTGATGCTGCTCAGATTCCTGATGCTATTTCTGTTGATGCTGAAACCTCAAAGCGAATTGGAATTAAAGTTGAACCTGTTAAAGCTCAGCGGCTATCTGTTGGGATTAAAACTACAGGACAAATTGAAACTTTGCCCAACCAAAAAGTAGAGGTTCGGGCTCCAGTTAGTGGCACTGTGGTAGAATTGTTAGTCAAGCCTGGGGACAAAGTTTCCAAAGGTGAAGCGCTGCTTGTTTTATCTAGTTCAGAATTAGGGCAATTGCGCGTGGAATCGATCGCAAAACGAGCCGAAGCTGAAGGCGATTTGCAGCAGGCGCAGGCTAACTTTAAGTTAGCTCAAGAAAATTACGATCGCCAAGTGCAAATATCCGCAGCAGAAATCGCCCAAGCCAAAACTCAACTGACAGCGGCAACTCAGCAATACGAAGGAGAGCAAGACTTGGTAAATAATCGTTCAGTTGTGAAAGTTGCTAAAGAAAACTATCAGCGTCAGGTTGAGATATCGCAAGCAGAAATAGCGCGAGCAGAAACCGAATTAACTGTTGCTAAAGAACAGTTTGAGCGCGACAAAGAATTGGTGGCCGCAGGAGCGATCGCCCGACGTACAATGCTGGAATCGCAAGCTCACTTCGCCGAAGCAAAAGCCACTGTTGCTAAGGCAAAAAGCCGTCCAGAAGTGATCAAAGCCGAAACCGAAATTAAACAAGCCGAAGTAGACCTTCCAATGCGCGAATTGCGGGATTCTCAAGGCAAAGTAGCAGATGCAAAAGCTCAACTTACCAAAGCTTTGAGCCGCCGGGAAGTTCTCGAAGCCGAGGCTCAATTAAAACGCTCTCAAGCCGCTTTAGAAGTAGCTCAGTCCCGCGTTCGCCTCAGCAGTTCAGCCTATCAAGCGCGGCTGCAACAATTAGGAACTATTGCCAACGAACAAGGACTTGTTACTGTTGTATCTCCCATTTCTGGGACTGTAGCCGATCGCGAAATCACTCCTGGTGAATCAGTAAACTCCGCTGAAAAACCGCTGATGATCGTATTAAATGACAGCAGAGTTTTTGCCACAGGAAATATTTATGAAAAAGACCTAAATCAAGTAAAAAATGGTCAAGAAGTGAGGATAAAAATAGCTACTTTACCCAACCGCACTTTCACTGGGAAAATTAGCTTAATTGGGTCGGCTGTTACAGGAGAAACCCGCACTGTGGCGGTGAAAGCTCAATTGGATAATGCCGAGGCAGTTTTGAAACCGGGAATGTTTGCCGAGTTGGAAATTTTAACCGACAAAACTTTAACAAATATTTTGGCAATTCCTAATTCAGCAGCGGTAGAAGCAAATGGCAAACATTTAGCTTATGTCAAAAACGGCGATGCGTTTCAAGCTGTTGAAGTCGAAATCGGTCAAAATTACGGGGATTTAGTGGAAATTAAGAGCGGTTTGTTCGAGGGAGATTTAATCGTTACTCAGCGCGCACCTCAACTTTACGCTCAATCTTTGCGGGGCGGCAAGAAACAATCAAAAGGTGAGGAAAAGAAGGAAGCAACTCCCAAGGTGACAGAGGTTAATTTTAATAGTTTTCCCCTGCCTTTGTGGGCGGGAGTAGGAGGAGGTATGGCGATCGCATCTCTGACTTTTGCAGCCGGGGCTTTCTGGGGAAATCGGCGCAGATTTCCAGCACTAGCAGCATCTCAAAATTATGCCAACAATGGTTTTTCCGCCTCGGAACCAGTGTTGAAGGAGGAATTAGTGTTACACAATGACAACCATCACGTTAAAACTAAAGAGTCAGAAGTTAAGAGTTTGAAATAACAGCACGACACGGAAAACACGGATACACGGATAGTTTTTTTCCTATGCCCCAATACGGTTCACTTAAGACAGATCCCCCCTAACCCCCCTNNGGGGATGCGAGGGGGATCTCCGGGGCATAAATAGTGTTATAGCAGTCCCCAAGGCGCTCCCTTCATTGCTCCCTGAGCGGAGTCGAAGGGATTAATGAAGGGAGCGCCTTAACAGCCTTGGCGGTTGCTATAAGTAAACCGTATTGCCCCATGCCCCATGCCCTATGCCCTATGCCCAATTCCCAAATTATTAAATGTTCAGCACAATTCTCAGATGGGTAATTAACCGCCGCTGGCTAGTTGTTCTCGCCACCATTATTATTAGTCTTTGGACATTTTATATCATCCCCAAAATGCCGCTGGATGTCTTCCCGCCTTTCGCGCCACCACAGGTGGAAATCCAGACGGAAGCACCGGGTTTAGCACCGGAAGAAATCGAGTCTTTGGTAACATTGCCGATCGAGAGTGCGATTAATGGCACTCCCGGAGTAACAGCAGTGCGTTCATCTTCTGCTGTGGGTATTTCTGTTGTCAAAGTTATCTTTGATTGGGGAACTGAAATTTATCAAGCTCGCCAATTGATTACTGAAAGGTTACAGCAAGCTCAAAGCAAGCTCCCCGCAGGAGTAGAAGCACCGCAAATTTCTCCGACAACTTCACCTGTCGGCACTGTTATCACCTATGCTTTTACATCAGAAACTACTCCTTTAATGGAAGTGCGCCGTCTGGTTGATTGGCAAGTCACAAATCGGCTTTTAGCAGTGACCGGCGTTGCTCAAGTGGTGGCCTACGGCGGCGAACAAAGGCAGTATCAAGTATTAGTTGAACCCGCCAAATTGAAAGCTTTTAATGTATCTTTGCAGCAAGTTGCCGAAGCTGCGGCTGCTGCGAATGCTAACGCGCCGGGGGGCTATTTAATTACGCCGGATCAAGAAACTTTGATTCGGGGAGTTGGTCGGATTGAATCTGTGGAAGATTTGCAGCAATCTGCCATCGCCTCTCGCCAAGGAACAGTCGTCAGAATTGGGGATGTAGCTGATGTCAAGATTGGTGCTGCTATCAAGCGAGGCGATGGTAGTTTTAAGGGCAAAAAAGCTGTGATTGTGATGGTAAATAGACAGCCTGTTGCTGATACTCCGACGGTAACTAAGGCTGTGGAATTGGCAATGGCTGAGGTGCAGCAAGCTTTGCCGAAAGATATTAAAGTTACTGTCACTTTCCGCCAGGAAGAGTATATCAATTCTTCGGTGGAAAATGTGCGATCGGCTTTAGTTGAAGGCAGTATCATCGTCACCATTATCCTCATCCCGTTTTTGATGAATTGGCGGACTCTGACGGTGGTTTTGCTCGATTTCTTCCTAACTTGGCTTTTCGGGCTGCTGGCGATGAATTGGCTGGGGCTGGGATTGAATACGATGACCTTGGGTGGGTTGTCGGTGGCGATCGGCACTGCGATCGACGATGCGATCGTTTATGCTGAAAACACCTACCGCAACTTGAGAGAAAATACGGCTTCTCTTCACCCGCGCCCGGTGATGGATGTGATTTTTGATGGCAGTCAGGAGGTGCGAGATTCGTTAATTGGAGCGACTGTTATTGGCATTGTGGTGTTTTCACCAATTTTTACTTTGCCCGGTGTAGAAGGTCGCATTTTTACGCCGATGGGGATTACTTATCTGGTAGTTGTGGTGATTTCTAGTCTGGAATCGCTGTTAATATCTCCGGCACTTTGCGCTATTTTGTTGCCTAACAAAAAGATGAGTGCTGAAGAACCTTGGTTGCCGAGACTCTGCAAAAAGATATATCACTTTTTTATAGAATTGTCAATGCGCTATTCGGCGATTATTTTAACTTTAGCTGCTGCGAGTATGGTGGCAGCATTAATTATTTTGCCATCTTTTGGACGGGTGTTTTTGCCGGAGTTTCAGGAGCAAACTTTGGTGAATACTATTCTACTTTATCCGGGCGTGTCTTTGGAAACGACCAATAGCGCGGCTTTTGCGATCGAAGATGCACTTAAGCATGATACCAGGTTTGGATACGTGCAAGTGCGATCGGGCAGAGCTCCGGGTGATGCTGATGCTGCGGGTGTCAATTTGGCTCACATTGATATCGGTTTGAGCGAGGAGGGCATGAAAAATCGGCCGAAAACTTTGGAATCGCTGCGACAGGAATTTGCTAAATTACCGGGAGTTGCACCAAATATCGGCGGTTTTATTTCTCACAGGATGGATGAGGTTTTATCCGGTGTCAGAAGTCAAATTGCTGTCAAAATCTTTGGCCCGGATTTGCATCAGCTTCGCAGCATCGGTGCCAAAGTGGAAGCGCAAATGAAAACTGTTGAAGGCCTTGTAGACTTGCAACTCGAACCGCAAGTGCCGGTGCAGCAGATTCAAATTAAGTTTAACCGCCAAGCTGCGGGTAGATACGGTTTGAAAATCGGAGAACTTTCTGAAATAATTGAGACAGCTTTAAACGGGAAAGTTGTGTCTCAAGTTTTGGAAGTGCAGCAAACTTTTGATTTATTTGTTTGGTTGCAGCCTGAAGCGAGAAATAACTTAGAAACTATTCAGAATTTGTTGGTTGATACCCCCCCTCTTTCCCCCCCTTATAAAGGGG
>DPLL01000237.1 GCA_003542015.1 Microcoleaceae cyanobacterium UBA9251
GTCCCCCAACAACCAGGGGGATTTAGGGGGATCTAGACTGGGGTGAAAGCGAGATTTCTCATGGCTTTCAAGCTTAAGTTGACACTAATGGGTTCCTGGAGTGTCCCTACTGAACCTCTGTACTTCACTCAACTGAGAAATGCTATATACACAGCTATACTGAATATAATAAATAGCTCCAACTGTCATGAAAACTCAACTCGAACGCTGGACAAAATTTTTAGGTATCCTGTGCGGTATTGCCTCAATAATTATCTTATTTCAATCGGCAATAACTCCTGTTTCGGCACAGCATATCTCAACTATACCTGAACAAACCACCGTAGCTTTTGCACCGGGCATACCGGGCGGCGGATTGGACTTTCACGAAGCAGCAGGAGGACACACTTTAGAGAAACACATTGGCAAAACAGAAGTAGAATTAGCACAGCGACTCGCCAGCGATCGGAGAATTTCTGCCGCATCTTCCTTTACCTATCGTTCCGTCGCCGAATCCGCGATTGCGGAAGCAATGGAAGAAAAGAAAAGTGCGATCGACTCCTGGGTAAAAAAGGGAACCAATCGTTATACGATCAAATACGACACCCACAAAATAATTGGCATTACTCTCGCCCGTCGCGCTTCCAAAGCAACTTCCACATCTCGCCTGAAAATCATCCTTCAGCGTAGCACCAAGTTATCTCCCGGATACTTTATTCTCACAGCTTATCCCGAATGAACAATCAATTTCCTAATTTAACCCAATTTTTCAGTTCCTACTTTCATCAAGACTGGCCCCTAGAAGCCAGCAGCGCTAACGAAGTAGTCGAAAATTACCGCCATAGCGAATCGCCCGAAAGTGTTGAAGCTGCATTAGCAGAACTCAATAAACTGCTAGAAATGTCGATCGCCCCAGCCGATTTAGAAACATTTATTCTGGAGGAATTGGGGTGTTACTACAACCCCGAAGCCGACAATCAAACTGTCACAGAGTGGTTGCACTCGGTGCAACATTCTTTGAAAAATTCAGCCAATTAGTCAGTAGTTATTGGTGATTGGTGATTGGTTATTAGTTACTTGTTGGTGACAATAATTAATAACCAATGCCCAAGGCCCAAGGCCCATAAATATCATTTACTCACAGTCAATAAATAACCTTCATGTACATTGAAGTTAGGAATAACATAATTCAAATCATTTCTAACAACAGACACACTTTCTTCTTTGACAGTGACAAGCTTTTGCAAAGCTCTTTCTTGATTGTTAGGAATTTTCTCTAATTTGAGACGGATTTTTTGACCGCTTTGGATACCTAGCTGTGGCAAATTTCTGAGGTTTAAAGTGACGGTTGTTGCTGAGGAATAATTGCGATCGAAATAACCCAAAAGTACCTGTGCGTTGCCTTCAGGATTTGACTTGCTGGCCAAAGCGACAACGCGATCGTTATCCGATCGACTCAGCACCCGTGAATTAACTCCATCAGCATAGGTTTTGTAAGCCCACCAAGCTGCTCTCGGCTCAAAAGTATTGGGAGTCACCATCCCACTCAGGGTATTGTTGAAGCAATTGCTAACTTTTTTGCCTCCTGTTGTATCCCAACAAGCTCTGCAAGCACCGTCGGCTTTTGCGTATTCCAAGTTATATAAATAACCTAAAATTTCCCCCGGTTCATACTGTGCTAAATTTCCAACAATCTCGTTGACATAAATTTTTTGCAATTTCAATTCTCTGTAAGATGCACTTTGTTGAAAATTGCGCTTGGCATCAATNNTGGTGATACTCGGCCCGCCAATCATTGCTGATGGCCCCAATTCTTCTCGCAATATTCTGTAGGCTCTTTTGTAAGTTTCAAAGAATTGTTCTCTGCTTCCATTCCAAAAAGGATTTCTTAAATCAGGCTCATTCCATACATCCCAAATAATTTTTTTGCCTTTATTTTGTTGAGCTAATTGCCGCACGAATGCTTCCCATGCAGGGTAGTTTTGATAGGGCCAACCTTTGGGATTGCTACCGTAGCCCCACAAGTCGCTGACTACCAGTTGAAATTCGGCTCCGCTGGCGATTACGCGATCGTAAATATCGAGTCTCCCAGCCCGCCAAAGTTTCGCCTGCAATGGTTTGATAGAGCTATCTGGTGGCTTGGTGGTGTCGATTCCGTGCAGGATGCCGCTCATGGAAATTGTGTCGGTTGCTGGGCTTCCAAAATCTACTGTGACGTTCGATCGCATTTGGGCGATCGATCTTTGCTGTCCCAAATATACTATTAACAAAAGAGTGACAATAGCTAAACAAATTGGCAGCAGTTTATTAAGAGATTGGAACTTGAATGTAAATTGCATATTTTTGATTTTCTTGATGTTTTGTGGAACGGGCCGGAGAGCCAGTTCATAAGAAGGCTGAAATAGCTCAGTTTTAACGAACCGATGAAAACAATTCAAAACCCTGTATTGATTCTATCACTTGTTGCCACGAGCGGGAGTTTATCAGCTCGTTCGTATCGAAATTAACTCCTTTTTCCGCAGCAAAAATACCAAAATTTTTCACCCAATCAAAGATAGTTTCTGTGGTTAAATAAGGCGTGCAGACCCAAGCAGATTGCAAATTATTCACCATTTCGGACAGATCACCCTTGTCGTAACCATCCCAAGCCTTCCAAACTAAATGATAGTATTTGAGCAGCTTATCCACTTGCTGTATCTGCTTTTGAACTTTCGGACTAATAGAAAAACTGTCGTTTTTATCGTCAGTTGCAAGTGCCTGTTCAATTACTTCTACATATTCCCGAAGCATCCGTTCTTCTTTGAATAGTTCTTCGGCTCGCGCTTTGCACGCTTGTCCTGCAACTCTGCGAAATTCGGGATTTTCTGCCCATATTTCCACCGTTTCTACTAACTCTTTTACTGTTCCTTGGGGGTCGATTGTAGGATCGGGGAGCAACTTTCCTGTATCTCCTAATTGTTCAGGAATACCGCTGACTGCTGTGGCAATTACGGGCAATCCTTTCGCCATTGCTTCCATAATTGCTAGCGGCATTCCTTCTGCTTCGGAAGATAAAATAAAGATGTCGCTGGCATCGAGCCAGTCGGCAATATCCCAGCGCTGTCCTAAGAATTTAACCTGTTCGTTTACTCCCAATTTGCTCACAGTTGCTCTTAATTCAGGCTCCATATTGTCGTGAGTAGTAGAACCTGGACCAGCCCAAACGAAGTAAATTTGGGGCCAAATTGGACGAGATTTGAGTTGGGCGATCGCCTGTAATTGATACTGATATCCTTTAATGGGAGTCAGTCTCGCCGCAGTGAAACAAACTATAGCATCTTCGGGGATTCCTTGTTCTTGACGCAGGCGTTGGCGAGTTGAAAGATTCGGCGGTTCAAAATAAGTGTGCGGCCTGCCGTAATAGATGACTTTTCCCAGTTCTAGAGGTGCTTTAAACAGACTTTTGAACAAGTTTAAATTCTCGTGGGAAACTGCTACTGCTGCTTTGGCTACCATGTACTGGTAGGCCACTGCATCGAAATAGGGGATTTGATCGCCGCGATTGAAAGTTTCATAAGTGCGATCGACATAACCGAGAGTAACTATGTACGGTATATTTTGCGCGATCGCAACTTGTTTAGCCGCAAAATTTGCCATCGGCGATCCGTCGCTAAATACAATTAAATCCGGTTGAGCCCTGGCGTAAATTTTTTCAGCATCCCCTAAATTGTAACTGGTTCGCAAAAACTCTTTTACCGTGTCAAAGTCTAGCCAAATATGTTCTATACCTAGCTGTTGTTGTTCGGTAATTAAAGGGTTAGAAGTTTGAGTTTGAACGCTAATAACTTGGTAGCCGTCGGCTGCTAATTTACACATCAGCGAGTGGTTGAACCGAGCCAAACCTCCGACTCCGTGGTCTTCTGCATACAAGAGTACGCGCGCTTTTTGCGGTCGATCAATCGAAATAGATGGAGGTTGAAATTGATAAGTATTGTTGGCAGCAACCACTACGATGTCTTGCCATTCTTTTAAATTGGTTAACTCATAAGCATCAAATTTGCTACCGTATTCTTGCGAAATACCCCTAAAACTTTCCAACCAGTTAAAAACTGTTTCGGTGCCTGTAAAAGGAGTATAATATAATGATTTTTCCAAAGACTCCACCATCTCTGCCAAATATCCATCGCGGTACATCCGCCACGCTATCCATACTAAACACTTGTAACGTTCCGCTTGTTTTAAGTCACGAATATGCTGAGGTAAGTCTAGCCGCGCGAAGAATTGCTCCATCACAATTTCCATATTTTTCATTACTTTTGAGCCGCTGGACATGAGATTGCTGTCGTGCTGACGATAGCAGGTTAATATCTCTTTTAACCAAACTGACTTGCCGCCTTTTAAAGCTAAACGTAGGACAAAATCTAAATCTTCGGTTGGCGGAAAGCGATGATCGAAACCCCCCAAGCGTTCCCACCACTCTCGCCGCAGCATCATGGCGCTGGGACGCACTGATTTGTACAAAACAAAAGTTTCTAAATCTAATTTTGGTGTTTCTTCCCAAGGCTTTACTCCATAGATGCCTTCGTCTTTTTTGCCAACCATAAGCCAACCAGTCTGCACCAAATCTAATGTGGGGTCAGCGTCAAAGCAAGCTATTTGTTTTTCTAGTTTTTCTGGTAAGAAGAAGTCGTCAGCATCTAGAAAAGCTAAAAATTCCCCTTTTGCTAACTTACAAGCATGATTTCGAGCAATGGCTGCTCCTTGGTTATCTTGATAGATGTATTGAATTAAATCGAGGTAAGGTGCTAAAACTTGGCTGGTATTGTCTTTTGAACCGTCGTCTACAACGATAATTTCCCAGTTTTGATAAGTCTGGCTGAGAACACTCTCTATGGATTTGACAATGTAGGGAGCGGAGTTGTAAGTCGGGATAATGACACTGACGCGCACTTTTTTGGGAGGAATGATACTAGCCATTAACTGTTTCCATTCTGGTATTTTTCTGAGAGCAATGCCATCAATTGGGCAGCCGTAGGTGTGAGAAATTCCGGTAAGGCGCTTTACCCAATCTATTATAGTTACTGTCAGGGAGTATGGGGTATAATCTAAAGATTTTTGCAAATACTCAGTCATTTCTGCCGGATAGCCGCTGTAGTAAAGTTGCCACGCCATCCATGTCAGAGCTTCATAAAAAGCCTGCTTTTCTAATTGGCGAATGTCTTCTGGTAAGTCGGCTCTACTGAAAAATTTTTGCTTTAATTGAATACAAAGATTTGCCTGTTTTAGCGCTCTCTGGATGGACACATTTTGCCCGTGCTGGCGGTAGCATACTGTCACTTGAGGCAACCAAGCAGCTTCGCAGCCAGATAGTGCTAAACGCAAAATTAAGTCGGCATCATCTACTGAATCATACTGAGAATCAAAGCCACCGACTCGTTCCAACCACTGCCGCGAGAACATCATCGCGCTGGGAAGTAGGGGCATATAAACAATCCAGGTTTTTAAGTCTAGCTGAGGCAAGTATTCCCAGGGTGTTACATCGAAAATACTTTCGCCTTGCTCTCGAACAATTCGCCAGCCACTATTAACAATTCCTAGTGATGGCTGAGCGTCAAATAAGGCAATTTGTGCAGCCAACTTATCTGATAAGAAAAAGTCATCTTGATCCAGAAAAGCAATTAATTCACATCGGGATTCCTGAATTCCTCGGTTGCGGGCCGCTGCTACTCCTTGATTTTGTTGATAAACATAGCGAATTTTGTCAAAATAAGGCTGCAATACTTGGCGGGTGTCGTCGGTTGAGCCGTCGTCTACGACGATAATTTCCCAATTTCTATAGGTTTGGCTGATGACGCTTTCTACTGCTTGCGCGATGTAGCGATCGCCATTATATGCTGGAATAATTACACTTACTCGCGGTGTCGAATTTGCTATTGACATGAGTTTTATCGGTGATCGGGAAGGGTTCGGCAACGGATTCTGTAACGGATGTAGCGGATGTAACGGAGGTCAGGCAGAAGGCAGATGCAATTCTACTGCTGACAGCAATCCGAATTTAAAAGGTAAATCTGGTATTTTAGCGTACACAAAATACAGATTCAAGACCCTGTAAGTCATAGACTAATTGTTGCCATTCTGCTGAGTTACTCAGAGAATATGTATCAAACTGACTCCCTTTTTCTAAGGAAAAACTGCAAAAACTTTCTACCCAGTGCAACAGAGTTTCTGTACTCAAAAAAGGCGTACACTTCAAAGATTCTTGAAGCCACTGCTGCATCCCGATTAGATCTTCTTGACAGTAAGCCTGCCAAGCCTTCCAGACTAAAAAGCTGTAGCGCACCCGGTTTTCTACCTTCGTCATCCACGTCTGCACCTCTTTTTGAGTAACAAATTGATCTCTTTCGCGATCGCAAACTAAAGCCTTTTCGATCGCCTCAATCGACTCTGCCAACATCCGTTCCTCTTTGAATAGTTTCTCGGCTCGCTGCTTACAAGCTTGACCGATTTGATGTCGTAATTCTGGATTCATCGCCCAAGCTTCTACAGTTTTCGCCAATTCCCTCGCGGTTCCCTCTGGATCGGTATTCGGATCGGGCAACAATTTCCCAGCATCGCCGAGCCCTTCTGGAATGCCGCCCGCTGCCGAAGCAACTACCGGCAATCCTTTAGCCATCGCTTCCATGACTGCAAAAGAAGGCGCTGCATCTGCGAGAGATGTCAAAATGAATATATCGCTAGCATCCAGCCAATCAATGATATCCCAGCGCTGTCCGATCAACTTCACGCGATCGCTCACCCCTAACTTTCTAATAGTTTCCCTCAATTCTATTTCTACATCGCAAGAGCTTCCCTCACCTGTTCCTGCCCAGACAAAATACAGTTTAGACCAAACAGGAGACTGTTTCAACTGCTTGATTGCTTCGATCTGATATCGATGCCCCTTAATCGGTGTCAATCGAGCCGATGTGAAACAAACAATCGCATCTTCAGGAATTTCTATTTCTTGTCGCAGGCGTTGACGAGCCACAGCATTAGGAGGTGCAAAATATTCTGGAGAACGCCCCAAGTAAATCACTTGCCCCTTATTTTTGGGTAAATCAAAGCCATCGCACAATAAATTCAAATGTTCGTAAGCGCCAACAATCAACGCTCTAGCTTGTAGGCACTGGTACAGCACTCCCTCTCGATAAGGAACTACATCCCCGTAGGCAAAAATTGCGTGTTCTGGCATGACTAAACCGATTACCATCATGTATGGTATCCCCATTTCAATAACTACCTGTTTAGCTGCAAAATTGGAATAGGGCCAGCCATCGCTAAAAATAATCAGATCCGGTTTATTACTAGAAAAAATCTCTTGTGCATCCTGAGTATTTCTTAACACCCGCGATAAATCTTTATAGCTGCTAAAATCCAGCCACAAGTGATCTATACCTAACTCTCGTTCTCGCTCAACCAAGGGGCTAGAATGTTTGGTTTGCACGCAAGTGACTCGATAGCCCAACAGGGCTAACTGACAGAGAATGGCATGGTTGTACTGCGCTACTCCTCCCACGCCCGGATCGTCGGTGTTGTAGAGTAAAATGTGCGATTTCCTACGGGATAGCTTCGCTTCACGGGCTTTTGGAGGTGTAGAAATAGAACTCTGTTGGGATTGGGGTGGATTAGTCATCACCATCAAAATTATATCTTGCCATTCCCTTAACTGACTCAGGGAATAACCATCAAAATTATTACCGTATTCTTCAGAAGCCATCTTAAAAGTTTGTAGCCAATTCAAGACTGTTTCCGTGGACGAAAAAGGGGTATATTGCAACGACTTTTCCAAACACTCTGCCATCTCTGCTATATGACCGTCGCGATACATTCGCCATGCCATCCAAACAAAGCATTGATAGCGTTCCTGTTTTTTTAAGCGTAGGATTGATTTAGGTAAATCAGGTCTAGCAAAGAATTTTTCCATCATAATCTCCGTATTTTTCATAAGTGGAAAACCGCTGGACATGAGACTAGAGTTGTGCTGGCGATAACAGGTAAGAATCTCTTCTAACCAAGCTGCTTTTCCCCCTTTTAAAGTCAAACGCAAGGCAAAGTCTAAATCTTCTGCCAGTGGAAACTGAGAATCGAAACCTCCCAATTTTTTCCACCACTTTCGCCGCAGCAGCATCGCACTCGGCCGCACACATTTATAGAGAATAAAGCTTTCTAAATCTAATTTAGGTGCTTGCTCCCAAGGCTTGACCGCAGAAATATTTTGCCCTTTTTCATTGACTATAAACCAACCTGTTTGTACCATATCTAATGCAGGATCAACATCAAAGCAAGCTAACTGTTTCTCAAGCTTGGATGGTAGGAAATAGTCATCGGCATCTAGAAAAGCTAAAAATTCACCTTGGGCTTCTTTAATTCCTCGATTCCGGGCCGCTGCTACTCCTTGGTTTTCTTGATAAATGTAGCGAATTCTGTCAAGATAAGGATGCAATACTTGATGTGTCCCATCCGTCGAACCGTCGTCTACAACGATAATTTCCAAATCTGTAAAAGTTTGGGACAGCGAGCTTTCCACCGCTTGCACGATGTAGCGATCGCCATTATATGCCGGTATAATTACACTTACTTGCGGTGTCCGATTTGCTGTTGACATTATTTAGCTCGCTGTTAACCTATGATTATCTAGTTTATCTGAATGTCGCGTACATTGAACGCTATTTTCAGGCTGGTAGGTGTACTTGCATGAATTTGAACTTTGGCAACTTCTAGCATATAATCTTATAGCTAATTATTACTCAAAAGGACAATTAAAAATGAATTCGGAAACAGTGCCGGTGAATTTCCAGCAACAAGCAGAACTTTATTTAGCTACAGGGAACTTCGATCGCGCGATCGCACTTTGCGAACAAGTTTTAGAATTGCAGCCGAATTCTGCCGAGACTTGCAAAACCCTAGGGAAGGCGCTACAAGCTCAGGGTAAACTAGAAGACGCAAGGTATTGGTATAAAGTTGCGATCGCCCTCCAACCCGATTTTGCCGAAGCTTTTGCCAACCTCGGCACTCTCTGCGCTACCTTGCAACAATGGCACGAGGCGATCGCCTGTTACCAAAAAGCCATCTCCCTACAACCCGACTTTGCAGGATTTTACCGCAATTTGAGCCGCGTATTTACCCAAGTTGGCAAAGCCGAAGAAGCAGCCGACTGTTGGTATCAAGCACTCATGGTAGCACCAGTAGAAATACCCGAAGAATACCTCGATTTAGGCAATACTTTATTGGGACAAAACAAGGCTGAGTTAGCGCTGATTTGTTACCATCGTACCATTTATTTAAACCCCAGTTGTTGCGAAGCTTATTATAAATTAGCCGACGCGGCTACCCAGTTGCAACAGTGGGATGAAGCTATTGCAAACTACCGCAAAGCTATCAAAATTCAGCCAGATATTTCGGAGTTTCATTACAAATTAGGAAATGCTTTGCAAGCAAGCGGACTATTGCATGAATCTGTCGCATCCTACCGCGAAAGTATTGAATTAAATCCCAATTCTTTCTGGTCTTACTACAATTTAGGCAGCGTTATGCTCAAATTAGAAAATTGGCAAGAAGCAATCATTGCCTATCGCACAAGTATTGAAATTAACCCGGATTTTTCTGGGTCTTACTACAGCATCGGTGAAGCTTGCGACAAATTAGAAAAATGGTCGGAATCTGTCGCAGCTTACCAGCGCGCTACTGAATTAGACCAGAATTCTTTCGGAGCTTTTCACAGGTTGGGAGATGCTCTTTTTAAACTAGAAAAATGGTCAGACGCTGAGGCTGCATACGCCGGGGCGATCGCACTTAATTCAGATTCATTTTGGTCTCATTATAACTTAGCTTTGACTTTAGTTAAACTTCAAAAGTTTGCGGCAGCAACACTCGCTTATCGGCGGGCGATCGCACTCAATCCAGAATTCTCTTGGACTTACCACAATTTAGGAGAAATGCTGTTAAAAACCGAACAGTGGAAAGCAGCGGCTACCGCTTACCAGCGCGCTATTGAACTTAATCCCAATATTTCTTGGTCTTATTACAATTTAGGCGATGCTTTGACAGAAATTCACCAGTGGAACGATGCTGTCTCCGCCTACCTTTGTGCGCTGCAACTTGACCCGTCTTTCCCTAATCTTTACACAAAGTTAGGTGAGGCTCTAATTAAAAGAACTCCGGCTGGTTTAGATGCAGCAACTAGCTACTATCATCACGAAATGCAGCCGCTACAGGCTCCTGAATTTTACTGTCAAGTAGCACAAANNTTTTAGAAAAACAGCGTCAAACAGGGGAATCTAGTCTATTATTAGAGTTAGAGGCTCATGATATTCGCGATCGCTACATTGCCCGAATAGTAAAAGGCAAAACTTTTGCAGAAGTAGGCGGATTGTGGGGAATTGTCAACGAAAAAGTATCTGTAGCTAGCAAATACGGTGCCACTTCTCTAACCATGATTGATGTAACGCCACTCTCCGAACACTTTTTGCAAGATTTTCGCGATCGCATGACAAGCTTAAATATTGCTAATTATCATTGTATCAGTCAAGATATCACTCAAATTAAGCTTGCAGAAATTGGCGAACCTTACGATGTAGTTCAATGTGCAGGAGTTTTGTACCATCACCCCCATCCCTTGCAGATTTTAGTGGCCTTGCGTCAGATAACTCGCGAGCATTTAATTTTCACTTCAGCTATTACCCAAGAAGTTATAGAAAACGAGTGGGGACGCTATGAAATTCCCGCTTCTGGGGTAATGTTTATTCCAGCTTTGGACGACGCAGAACGAGCTATTTTAACAGCTTATTGGCGGCCGTACATCAACAGCAACCAACTTATAGGGATAACTGAAAAAGCAGTTTTTGACATGGACAATTTTGCGGCGTGCTGGTGGCTACCTACAGCTTCTGCTTTAGAATCTATGTGCAAAGTAGCGGGATTTAAGGTTTTAGACAAAGGATTGACTTGGGACAATAATGCTCTGACTCTCCTGCTGGGTGTTTAAGAAAAACTCAAATAGATACAAACATCTTTTCTTGAAAAAGGCCAATCATCAAATGGATAACAACCTACAGGAAACGCTATTAGGAAATATTTTAGTAGTGGACGATACGCCGGAAAACCTGCGTCTTTTGTCTACTATGTTGAGTCAGCGGGGATACGTGCCCCGCTGCGTTATTAATGGTCAAATGGCTCTGAGAGCCTGCAATTCTCATCCGCCGGATTTGATTTTACTCGACATAATGATGCCTCAAATGAATGGCTACGAAGTATGTCAACACCTGAAATTAGATGCCAAAACTCGCGACATTCCGGTAATTTTTATCAGCGCTAAAGATGAAGTATTTGACAAAGTAAATGCCTTTACCGTAGGGGGCGTGGACTACATCAGCAAGCCGTTTCAGTTTGAAGAAGTGCTCGCCCGCATCGAAAGTCACCTCACCCTGCGGAAGTTGCAAAATCAGCTAAAAGAACAAAATATACTCCTTCAACAAGAAATCAGCAGCCGCTTAGCAGTCGAAAAAGATCTTCAAGAAAAAAATCTGATTTTGCAAAAAGAAATTAGCAGCAGGCGAGCTGTAGAAAAAGCCCTGCAAGAGCAAAATTTACTTCTTCAACAAGAGATATTTAACCGTGAGTGCGCCGAATCGGCTCTGTTGAAATCCCATCAAGAATTGGCGCGTTATAATGCCGAACTCGAACAATTTGCTTATGTGGCATCCCACGACTTGCAAGCGCCTTTAGCAACCATTGTGAGCTACGCTCAACTATTAGAAAAACGCTCCAAAGACAAACTAGACAGTCAAGCTAATAAGTTTATTGGCAACATCGTTTATGGCTGCATGAGGATGCAAAATTTAATAGATGATTTGCTCGAATATTCGCGATTTGGCAGGAGTGATAAACTTTTGCAACAGACTGATTGTAATCAGGTATTTGAACAAGCAATCGCCAACTTGCAAGGGGTGATTCGTGACACAGAAGCAGTTGTTTGCTCTAGTGAATTGCCAGTAGTTCATGGCGAGATTTCTCAACTTGTGCAGCTATTTCAAAATTTAGTTGGCAATGCTATTAAATATCGCCAAGATGCACCGCCTGTTGTTTCTGTCAGTGCTTGCAAACACCAGGATCATTGGCTATTTTCTGTTTCTGATAATGGAATTGGGATTGCACAGCAGCATCAAGAACGTATCTTTAAAATTTTCCAGCGATTGCACACTCAAAAAGAATATTCTGGTACAGGTATTGGTTTAGCAATTTGTCAAAAGATTGTCCAACGTCACGGCGGACGTATTTGGGTAGAGTCGGAACCGGGTCAAGGTTCAACTTTTCGCTTTACTCTCAACGAAAATACTTTTGATTTGTGATTTTTACTTAATTAATTAAAGAAAAACTAAGTTTTTAGTGAATTAGTAAAATCACAAGTTATACAAACAACTGCGCGTTGACATCACAGTTGGTTTGTGATATAATTATCTTTGTTAAACACATCTTTTGTGGCGCTACCTCGCACTGCAATTCTCATGCTCATGTATGTGGAGCTGCAATTTAGCAAATACCTCCAGAAACACAGGTGCAATCCCAGTTAGCTTGACCAATAATATTTTGATTAATAACTAACTCTTATGAAAGCTGTTTTTAACTTAGCTGTACCTCCTACCTGCTTTAAGGTTTTGTTGGTCGAAGACAACGCTTATGAAGCAGAACTGATTGAACATTTGCTGTCAGGAATTAGCGATCGCCAGCAGATAGCGTTGACGAAAGTAGAGCGCCTGAGTGAAGCGCAGCAGCGCTTGAATCAAGAAACTTTTGACGTAATTTTATTAGATCTTTCACTTCCAGACAGTCTGGGAATTGAGACAGTAGCTAGGGTGCAAGAGTACGGGGTAAATGTGCCGATTGTGGTGCTGACTGGTCAAAACGACGAAGCGCTCGCCCTGCGGTTAATCTCCGTGGGCGTACAGGATTATTTAGTAAAAAGAAAAATAGACAGCGAACTTTTAATGCGATCGATCCGTTACGCTATCGAGCGCCAAAACAGCCAAGATGCTTTGCGAAAAAGTGAAGAAAAATATCGCTCCGTAGTTGAAAATTCTCTGATCGGAATTGCCATCATTGCCCCAATTATTGACCAGAAAATTCCTGAACATTGCAACTGGATAGAAGTTAACGATGCCTTGTGCCATTTGCTGGGCTACGAGCGCGATGAACTCATGCAAAAAAACAGGTTGGAGTTGACTCATCCAGAGGACTGTAGCAATAACATTGAACAATTATCTCAAATTTTAGCAGGTACGAGCGACGGGTACATCTCAGATAAAAGGTGGCTGCGAAAAGACGGCGAAATAGTTTACACGCGAGTTTCTCTGCGCTGCATTCGTCGTCGGGATGGGTCGATCGATCGGATGATTAAAGTAGTGTTGGACGTGAGCGATCGCTACCGCTACGAATCCCAAATCAAAGCATCCGAGCAATTTTTAAACCACACGATCAATGTCATTCCCGACCCAATTTTTGTTAAAGACGAGCAACACCGCTGGATCATCTTAAACGATGCTTTTTGTCAGTTGCTCGGAAAACCGCGACAAGAACTCATCGGCAAATCAGATTATGACTTTTTCCCCAAATCAGAAGCCGATGTTTTTTGGGAAAAAGATCGAGAAGTATTAACAACTGGCATCCCTGCGGAAATCGAAGAAAATTTTACCAACAGCCAAGGCAAAGAATATATTATTTCCACCAAAAAAACAGTTTTTCAAAAGACAGATGGGAGTAAAATATTAGTAGGTACTATTCGAGATATCACCGAATACAGACACCAACAAATAGCCCTGGAAAAAAGCGAAGCTAGATTTCAAAAACTGGTAGCCAACCTGCCGGGAGCAATTTATCAATTACGAATCTCAGCCAGCGGAGAAAAATCTTTTCCTTATGTATCTTCAGGCTGCCGCGAACTCTACGAATTAGAGCCTGAAGTAATAGAGGAAAATGCGGAACAGGTTTTCAGCAGAATTCATGCAGACGACATCTCAGACTTAGAAGAATCCATCGCAATTTCTGCCGCAACCATGCAGCCTTGGCAGCAGCAGTGGCGGTACGTCTTGCCATCAGGAAAAATTAAGTGGCTGCAAGGAGCTTCGAGACCAGAAATGCTGAATCAGGCAAAAAAGGGAAATCGAGCTGATATTATCTGGGACGGTTTAGTGATGGATATTACTGAATTGAAGCAGGCACAAACAGAGCGCGATCGCTTCTTTACCATTTCCTTAGACTTGCTTTGTATTATCGGTTTTGACGGTTATTTCAAACGNNAAGCCGATGCTGGAATTTGTTCATCCAGACGATCGAGCAGCTACCTTAGCCGAAAGGGAAAAACTAATAGCCGGTACCCCCAGTATCTGCTTTGAAAACCGCTATCTCTGCAAAGATGGTTCTTACAAATTCCTGCTGTGGACGGCATCGCCATTTAGTGAAGAAGGCTTAATCTATTCCGTCGGTCGCGACATTACCTCCCGCAAACAAGCAGAATTAGCGCTGCTGCGCGTTACTCAAGCCGTGGAAAGCACCAGCGATGCGATCGTCATTGCTGACTTAAAAGGGCGATCGATCTATCATAATCAAGCCTTTATTCAGCGGTACGGCTA
>DPLL01000236.1 GCA_003542015.1 Microcoleaceae cyanobacterium UBA9251
CCTTGGCGACTGCTATAACTAATGCGAACGGGAAGTCCCGCACTCTATCCGTTTACAGGATGAGTGACGGGATGAAAGTGAGCCCGAAAATAAATTGAGCGATCGCGAATCAATGATATGATAGGTGTATCTAGACCATGATCTGCTATACAAAAACCCAAGCTGAACGAGACGTGTTGCTAGAAAAAATATGGGTCTTAGGAACTAGGACTCCAGCCTGGGTCGGGATGGTAAGAGCATTTCTAGTCTGGTAGTTCACACTGTATATTTAGAACCCACATCAAAAATCGTCAAAGCCTCTCCCCTCATCTCTTTCTCCCATCTCCCACTCTCCTATTCGTCGCTGCATTTTTGGAGTCGATCGCAAATTCCCGATAGTTGCAATTTTGTGCTCACGGGCGATCGAGGTTGGGGCATTTCGGTATCGGGCCAGTTGATCAAGTCGTTACAGGGACAGAACTCCGGGGGCATTCCAGCATCGCGGAACGGTACCGGCATGGCGCAGCGGGCGCAGGGACTGATGTCCCAAGCTGGTGTCAGTAGTTGGGCTATGGTTTCGTTTGTGCCTTCCAGGTAACAGTCTCCGCTTTCGGGGGAACTCATTTTTTGCCAGCATTCTTCAAATTCGCTGCTGTAGCGATCGCCCGTAATTACCGGTTTGGGCAGCAGCGCTTCGGAACCGTTGCGAATTAATACTTTTTTGCCTAACTGAAACCAGTAAGCAATATATTTTCTCACTTGATGCTCAGATGCCATAACTTTTCTTCAACCCTTCAACCATTTTTTTATTATGAGACTTTCAAGCTTGATTTTTTACCTAGTCAATCTCGGATACAACCTCCTCCTTAAGAGGGATGTATCGAAACACAATATCGATTAGACACCGGAATTTAGAGAGATCAAATTCTGCATTCTGGAGCAGTGTCTGATGACGAAAGGATGACTCTTTCTCAGGAGAGATTTGATTGTTTACATTCTTTCACGATCGGGCTATTTACCATCTCAAATTGTGGTGTGGGCTGCCCGAACCATATTTTTAAAATGGCAAATTATGTACTGTTGAGTTTTCGGTCACTGCCTAGATTATACCTGATTTTGAGATCATTTTTTTGAGTTGCCAACTTAGATTTTCTCTCTTGTCGATCGCCCAGCAGGGCTATTATTTTTTAGCTGGCGGCAACGGTGTACCCAGAGCCGTGAGATTCAAGGCGTAGCCCCCGGTGGCGAGATAAACAGGATCGGCGATCGCCCCGATGTGGCGGACAAGAGTGCCGAGGCGATCGCGAAACAGCCGTCCCGCTGGATAAGCAGGCACTACTCCCCATCCGGTTTCCTCTCCTACCAAAATTACATCGGCGATCGCCACCTTCAAACTAGCAAGCAAATCTTGCTGTGTCTGTTCCCAAACAGCCGCTTCTTGTTCCAAAAGATTTGCCGTCCAAGTTCCCACCGAATCAATTAACAAGCAATTTGAGCGATCGGCCGATCGCACAAATACTGGCAAGTCGATCGGCACTTCCACAGTTGTCCAATCAGCCGGACGGCGATTTTTGTGACGCTCAATGCGATTTTGCCATTCCAAATCGGCAGAGTCAACCTCACCTGTAGCCACATAAATTACTCGTTTGGACGAATCGGCTGCCAGAGTTTCGGCCAATTCACTTTTGCCAGACCTGGCCGGCCCGGTTACTAAGATTATTTTAGTCATTTGTTGTTGGTTATTGGCGGTGCCCTGAGCGTAGTCGAAGGGTTATTGGTTATTGGTTATTGGTTATTGGTTATTTGATTGCCAATGATTTTTCAGCGATAATAGCATTGATGGGACAATATCAGAGTCAGTCGATCGAGCTTTCCAGCATAGCCGTTTTCCAGCACATGAGGTACGCCCTTACTAATTCGCAATTCAGGGAGAAGAAGGAAGAAACAGAAACTATTCCCGATGCTCGATGCCCAATGCCCTATGAGGCCGATGCCCGATGCCCGATGCCCAATGCCCGATGCCCAGGATCGATCGAACTCCCCAGTATTTCCCAAGCTGTTATTTATGTCAAAACCTCAGATATCAGCAATAATTTGTACCCACAATCGTCACAGCTATCTAGGCGCTGCGATCGACAGCTTGCTGGTACAGGATTTTCCCGACAACTTTGAAGTAGTGGTAGTGGATAATGCTTCTAGCGATTATGCGAGCCCCGACAGCTCAAAAACGCGAACCCGCCAAGTGGTAGAAGCAAGACTCCCTAATCCCCAGCTCAAATATATTTGGGAACCCGAACTCGGCCTGTCAGTAGCCCGGAACACCGGCGCGAGAGTTGCAGAAAGCGAAATATTAGCCTATCTCGATGACGATGCTGTTGCTGAGTCCAATTGGCTCAGGGTGCTGCACAGCGCCTATCAAAGCCATCAAAAACTGGCCGTAGCTGGTGGTAAAGTCAATTTGCTCTGGCCTTCTGGAGGGGGCCCTCCCGACTGGCTTTCCCCCGGATTGGCCGAGAATTTGGGCGCCTACGATTTAGGGGAAAGTTGGGTGTACATCACCACTGCTGGATTGACTCCCAGAGGTGTAAACTACTCAATCCGGCGCACTTTTCTTGAACAAATTGGCGGTTTCGATGTCAAACTCGGTAGAGTCGGCAAAAAATTGTTGTCAAATGAAGAGTTGCATACAACAGAATTAGCTTTAGAGCTAGGTTGGCAAGTAATTTATCTGCCCGAAGCCCTGGTGCTTCACAATGTCGCTCTCGAACGCCTTAACAAAGGGTGGTTTGTAGAGCGCGGGTGGTGGCAAGGCATCAGTGAGTGTTACCGGGAACAATTGTGCGATCGAGCCGGTATTGTTCAGCTTTGGCATGGGGGTGAAAGAATGTTTAGGGGTGTCTACAAATCTTTTAAATACATTAGAGATCCAGCGCTGCGCTTGGAAAACTTGGTTTTTGCTTGGGGTCAAATTGGTTATTTGAGTGCAGCCGTCCGCGGCCTGATTTTTGCACCGAAATCGACCCGCAGGCATTAGGCTATAGGCGCATTGGTGTTAACTTAACGTCAAACGTAGTCAGAGACTGCTGTTTGACTATTAAGGCCAGATCCCCCCTAGCCTGTGAGGGCGGGCACGGGGGCACCGCCCCTACAGAAGGGGGGGACAAGAACTTACTCAAAGTCACCCCCTACTCACACCCTACTCCCTTCTTAAGGGGGATTTAGGGGGATCTAGACTTAGGTAAAAGCGAGATTTATCAAGGGTTTCAGTCTTAAGTTGACACTACGAAAGGCAGTACCGTGTCCCTACCGGACATCTATCGTACATACTGCATATAAAACAACTCGACCGCATTCAGATTCAAGCACTCGATTATGACCTCTAGTTCATCCAAGATTCCAGTTTCGGTACTCATTCCGGCCAAAGACGAAGAACTTAATCTACCTGCGTGTCTGGCCAGTATTGCCACGGCCGATGAAGTTTTTCTGGTAGATTCCCAAAGTAGCGATCGCACAGTAGAAATCGCCCTAAATAGTGGCGCAAAAGTAGTACAATTCTACTTCAACAACCGCTGGCAGAAAAAGAAAAATTGGTCTTTAGATAACCTGCCATTTCGTAACGAATGGGTGTTAATTGTCGATTGCGACGAGCGGATTCCCCCAGAACTTTGGGACGAAATTGCCCAAGTCATTCAAGACCCCAATTTTGAGGGCTACTACCTCAACCGCAAAGTCTTCTTTTTAGGTAAGTGGCTGCGTTACGGAGGCAGATATCCCGACTGGAATTTGCGTTTATTCAAGCATCAAAAAGGCCGTTACGAAAATCTGGGGACTGAATCCGTACCCAATACTGGCGACAACGAAGTTCACGAACACGTAATTTTAGCAGGTCAAGTGGGATACTTAAAAAATGATATGATTCACGAGGATTACCGCGATTTATTTCACTGGATAGAGCGCCACAACCGCTATTCTAATTGGGACGCTCGCGTTTATTACAATATTCTTACGGGTCGTGATGACAGCGGCACTATTGGTGCTCACCTATTTGGAGATGCAGTGCAGCGGAAAAGATTTCTCAAAAAAGTTTGGGTGCGGCTGCCTTTTAAACCACTGCTCAGATTTATTTTATTTTACTTCATTCAGCTCGGCTTTTTGGATGGAAAAGCTGGCTATATTTATGCAAGGCTATTGAGTCAGTACGAGTATCAAATTAATGCAAAACTTTACGAATTGCGTTGTTGTGGTGGTCAGTTGAATGTGGCAGAATCTAAGCCTAATTTGTCGCCACCGGTGGTTAGAAGTCATGAGACAGAAGTCAAATCGCCGTAATATTTTGCACGGAGAACATACTTTTTTTATAATTAATAATCCCAAATCCTGTAAGGGCGGGTTCACCAGTAATATCAATTCCGGTTGCACCGTCAGGTGATTTTTGACTGTTGACAGTTGACGGTTGAAAGTTGACGGTTGACAGTTGACGGTTGACTGTTAACTGTTAACAGTTAACTGTTAACTCAAATTTACTATTCCGAATTTCCTTAAATCAACCGGAATTTAGCAGATATTATCAATTTTGCACTCACTCCAATCATAACACCTAACTCCTCCCCTGTCAAGAGATTTTTGAGAATTTTTCCCTGATTATTTTGAGTGATTGCTAACTGGCCAAAAAGGGAGGCGAAAGCCTCCCTTTTATGACTTAGCGTATAGTGTCTTCCCCAGCAATCTTACAAGAAAGAGCCACTATTAAGAGCAGTTTGATTCACATTATAAACCACTCCCAAGTAATCATTCCCAGACTTAATCGCCGTTGAGACTACAGCAGTTGCACCATCTAAGATGATATTAACCGACTCAAAAGTTAGTTGACTGAAATTGACACCAATCAACTTGATTTTATCATCGGAAGTGAAGTCAGTAATCACATCAGATTGAGATGGGTTAGTAGCCGTATATTGTAATACAAAGGTATCCTTTCCTGCGCCACCTGTGAGTATATCGAAACCTCGATCGCCCCACAATTCATCATCCCCATTTCCACCAATCAAAACATCATTTTCCTTACCCCCGCGTAAGATATCATTACCATCGCCACCAGTGACAGTATCATTGTCATTATTTGCACTCAAGAAGTCATTCCCATTACCACCTGACAATTGATCCGATTTTTTCCCCCCAAACAATTGATCGTTACCATCACCGCCATCAATGGTATCAGCACCTTCGTTACCATAGATGGTGTCATTATCGGCACTTCCCGTCAATTTATCATTACCTGATAACCCGAATATAGGTTGACCAAAGGCTGATTGTGGGAT
>DPLL01000238.1 GCA_003542015.1 Microcoleaceae cyanobacterium UBA9251
CGCGTCCCAAAATGGCTCCCTTGGGCGAGCGCTGGGGCAGTATTCTTAATCGTTTTTCAAGGCGTATTGGGCGGCTTGACAGTAACACAACTGCTCAGATTTGACATTGTTACCGCTCACTTGGGAACAGCTTTACTGTTTTTTTGCGCCCTGTTAGTCATCGGTTTCATGCTGACTCCCTACGAAGCTACAGGAAATGTCGGCAAATTGGCTTGGGTAAGTTCGATCGCAGTATTGTTAGTTTACCTGCAAAGTTTGCTAGGAGCATTGGTAGGCTCTCGATGGGCACTGCATCAATGTTTTGGTTCCTCAGAATTGTGCGAGGTAATGAACAGCCACATCATCGGCGTAGTACCAGCTACCGCAGCCACTTTAGTAGTAGCAATCATGGCTTGGCGGCAACCAGCACTAAGTTCAAACTTGCGAAAATTAGGGAATTTAGCTAGTGTTTGTCTAATTGCTCAATTAGTTTTGGGATTAGCAACTTTCCGGCTGCATCTTCAGGTAGAACCGCTGACAGTCGCTCACCAAGCCGTTGGCGCTGCTTTGCTGGGAACCTTGGTAGCTTTTAGTGTTTTGGCTTGGCGCGATCGAGTTTTATCAGCTTGAAAGTAAGAGGGGCGGGTTTATTAATCCTTTTACCTACAGCAAATATCTCTCGTAAAACCCGCCCCTACGAACCAATGACAACTGACAATTGACCAATGATAATTGACAAGTAACAACTAACAACTAATCACCGATGCAAGAAGTTCTTACAAACAATAGCCCTCGCCTCCACGAAAACTTTTCGCAAGTGGCAAAAAGTTACTACCAACTCACAAAACCCAGAATTATTCTGCTGCTACTAATCACCACATCAGCAGGAATGTGGATGGCCGCCAAAGGAGAAGTCGATCCGCTATTGCTATTCGCAACTATCACTGGAGGCGCTTTAGCTTCGGCGTCGGCGAATACAATTAATTGCATTTATGACAGCGACATTGATTATATTATGGAGCGCACCCGTTGGCGACCGATTCCTTCCGGGCGTGTCAAGAAACGGGATGCTTTGATTTTTGCGATCGCCCTAGCGACAATCTCCTTTACATTACTGACAGTTGTTGCCAACTTATTAGCAGCATTGCTAGCCATGTCAGGCATCGTTTTCTACGTCCTAATTTACACCCACTGGCTGAAGCGTCACAGCGTGCAAAACATCGTCATCGGCGGTGCAGCAGGGGCGATTCCGCCGCTAGTTGGATGGGCTGCGGTGACGGGAGATTTGAGTTGGGGTGCGTGGATGCTGTTTGGGATTATCTTCCTATGGACGCCGCCGCATTTTTGGGCATTAGCAATGATGATTCGCGACGAATACGAGGGAGTAGGCGTGCCGATGTTGCCGGTAATTGAGGGCGACGAAGAGACATCCCGCCAAATTTGGATTTACACGTTATTGATGCTTCCGGCAACTTTGCTGCTAGTTTATCCGCTCAATTTAGCGGGCGGGGTGTATGCTGGTACTGCGA
The DNA here is from genome assembly GCA_003542015.1 of Microcoleaceae cyanobacterium UBA9251. Lineage (GTDB taxonomy): Bacteria > Cyanobacteriota > Cyanobacteriia > Cyanobacteriales > Microcoleaceae > Microcoleus. The sequence continues at coordinate 1,509 of DPLL01000238.1, forward strand.
TTTTCCTGGGTGCTATTTTTGCCCAAAAAGCTTGGTTGCTGTTGCAGACTCCAGAGGATAAGAATGTTGCGCGATCGCTCTTCAAATACTCTATTCTGTACCTGATGCTATTGTGCGCTGGAATCGTGGTTGACAGTTTGCCTGTGACTCATAATTTTACTACTGCTGTTGTCCAAAATGTGCACACTTTGATTAGTGCGGTTGTGATGTAGTTAGTCCGAGACGCATACATACCAAAGAAACCGGGTTTTTGATCAAAATAGAAGTCTCAAATGCAGTATTTTTATGAAAAACCCGGTTTCTGCCTAATACCAATTTTTTATGAGGCTGCATAGAATCTGATCCCCCCTAGGGCGTGTTTTCAAACCCGGNNTCGAGATATGTGCAACTTCACATTAAATTGGTATAAGTAGTAGTAATCAGTTAAATTGCCATGATTAAAATGAAGCCCGCACCTGGCGGGTTTTTTTTATGGTAAAATAGCAATAGTCATTCTTCCATCTGCGTTAATCTGCGTTAATCAGCTTTAATCTGCGGTAAAAAAAAGAGCGGATGAACATGAAAGAAATCATTAAGCTAAATATAAAATCACATTCCAGCTACTTTGAGAATCTTGAATAAATATACTAAGTGTAAAATTTAAAGTGGAGGAAAGTTCTGATGGCTGAGAATACTGTGAAAGTAGACATCTCATTTCAATCACTGCTGGAAGCTATTTCGTCACTGGGAATTGCTGAAAGATACAAAATCTGGGAATTTTTGGAAGCTGAATTATTCCCGAATGAGGACGATTCTCCAGAAGACATTGCCGAAATTCAAGCGGCCCGTGCTGATTACGAAGCTGGAGACTACACAACTTTCGATCGATACATTGCACAACGGGCAAATAAATCTGCCTGACTTACACCATCATTAATTAACCTTTAAAGACAGTGACAGTTAATTTGATAATCTTAACTATACTCATAATAGATGAAAACCCCATAGAGGCGAACTGGTTATGAACTGGAAAGCACACATTCACTCAAATCCTCAAATTCTGCTTGGCAAGCCTGTAATTAAGGGAACACGAATATCAGTGGAGTTTATTCTAGGGTTGTTTTCAGAAGGTTGGACGCAGCAACAAGTTCTAGAAAACTACCCAACGCTTAATGCTGAATCTCTACAAGCTGTGTTTGCTTTTGCGGCCGAGTGCCTCAAAGAAGACGTATTTTACACGCATTTACTGTTTGCTGAGGCAAGTTAATGCGGATGAGCAACGGGTGATTTTGACATTCGATCGCGATTACGGCGAACTCATTTATCGCTTGCGGTTGCGATCGCAGAATTATATCGCGGTGTGAATTTGGGGCGATCAATGAGGTAAGCTAGAGACAAAGGTTTCAAACAATTTTAACCAATGCCAGCATCCGTTGCTTATCTGTTTGACAGAATCACAGTTGTATGCAGTCCAAAAACTCGACAAGTAAGAGGTATTTATATGCGAGGCACAGTTCTTAGTTTCTCGATTCAGGCCAATCAGGGATTCATTTCAGGCGACGATGGAAAAAGATATAACTTTCTTGGCTCAGACTGGAACTTGAGCAATACCCCTACTCAGGGAGTTAAAGTAGATTTTGAGGTGGATGGCAATCGTGCTACTTCGTTTATGAAGATCCCAGTGCCGCAGTTTCAAATCAAACTATAAAATCTCGAACAACAACAGGTATCTTGGCTTTATTGCTAGGTGGTTTGGGAGTACATTTTTTCTATCTTGGAGCTTGGGGATGGGGGTTAGTCAGTGTACTATTGTCTTGGACTTACATTCCTCTAATTGCTGGGTTGATTATGGGTGTTCGCTATCTTTCGATAACAGATAAAGAATTTGAGAATAAAATCAAAAAGATGCAGGGCCCTTTCGGAACGATAGAGCTTTAATGGTAATCTCAGTTTTCTATTCATGGCAAAGTGAACATCCTAAGTGCGTTAACCACTACTTCATTCGAGATGCTCTAAAGGACGCAATGCGTGTCATTCAACGAGAATTAGAACTTGAGGAACGACCAGAAGTAGATCACGATACAAAAAGAACACCAGGACTGCCAGACATTGGGCATACGATCTTTTCAAAGATCGAAATAAGTTCTGCTTTTGTAGCTGATGTGTCTTTTACTTCAAAGTCTACTGAAGGCAGACCTTCTGCGAATGATAATGTCCTTCTTGAACTTGGCTTTGCACTGCATTCGCTTGGGAGTGAGCGGCTAATCCTAGTAATGAATGACGCCTTTGGAAGCCCCAAAGATNNAATGGCAGACAGCGGTATTCTATTCTCGACTCCTGCTACGAGTTCATCGATACGCTCCGATCGATTACTATTTACAAAGTTTTTAGAGCAGTTCCCTTACGACAGCGACATGATTTACTTTCTTCGTGATTGTAATGTCGGAGACTCATTCCCGAGCAAATGGTTAGAAGAGATTGACCGTTTTACCCAAGAATGGAACGATGCGCTCCATGAATTTATAGACCCTACTCTTGAAGGTAAGCGAAAAGACTTCATGCTGAAACTTATCTCGTTCCAAAATGAACTATGGTCAAACACTTGGAGATCGGAAAGTCGTGATTTTCTTTCTATGGAATCCTATAAATTTAAGGATGAAGATCCTCGTTGGGAGAAAATAGAGGAACTAAATGCTATGGGAACAGAAGCACACGATGCACATCAAGAACTTGTTAGAGCTTGTAAGGTGGTGCTTGGCCACCCAGAAGCCAGCTAACACTTCATGGCAGCGGACGGTTGAATACCGCTTGTGCTATGTTCGAGGCTATCTGCCGCCGCTGCATTTTGCCGTTAGACCGCTAAATCTGAGTTCGGTAGTGGCTTGAATATATCTATCAAATTCCAACCCAAAGGTGAATGCCATGCAAGCCAAACTTCAAGAACAACTTTCTCCTGCTGATGCCGAAATCATTTTGAAACGCTTACCAGAACGAATTCAAGCGGCTCCGATTGCGCGTGCTGCGGAAATTGAATATCCGATCGCAGCGGTGATCGAAATGGCGATCGCCAGTTTTCTCGACACAATCGAGTCCGTCTACAATAATAAGTAGTTAGAATCCCAAAAAATGTATGCCAGTTGTAGCAGTTAAAACTTACATAGAGTATCGGAACGATGCCTATTGGGTTGAAGGAACTCGGATTTCTCTTGACTCGATCGCCTATGCTTTCCAACAAGGATTATCGCCCGAAAGTATTGTTCAATCTTTCCCATTACTGACACTGGAACAGGTTTATGGCGCGATCGCCTTTTATCTAGCCAACCGCGCTGAAATCGACGCTTACCTAGCCGCCGAAGAAGCTGCATTTGATGCCATGCCTCAACCTCTACAAACCAGCGATCCAGTTTTGTACAACAAACTGATGGCAGCTAAAGCAGCAAGACAGCAGGTGCGATCGTGAATGTGCGCTACCAAGCTGATGCTGACTTGAATCAGGCAATCGTCACAGGATTACTGCGACGAGAAACTACAATCGACATTCAAACTGCTTTTGCTGCTGGGTTAGAAGGCGTTAAAGATTTAGAAGTGCTGGCAATTGCAGCACAGCAAAGACGTGTTCTTGTCAGCCACGATCGCAAAACAATGCCATCCGAATTTGCTGAGTTCATTACTACCAATCAGAGTGCTGGAGTCATTATTGTTTCCCGAAAAATACCGATGGAAATTGTCATCGAAGAACTGCTGGTGATTTGGGCCGTATCTAGTGCAGAGGAATGGGTCGATCGTATTGCCAAGCTACCCCTCTGATGCAAACTAAATCGGAATTATTCATTTCTCTCTTCTGGAGACTCTGCGGACTCTGCGGACTCTGCGGTTGAATCATTCAGAAACAACCCTAAACCATATTACGCAAAAACCCGGTTTCTTTACTTAATTATTTTAAATTGACTCAGATTCTAAGAAACCGGGTTTTTGACCAAATCTGCGGGCTGCAACGAAATCTTGTCGTAAAAACCCGGTTTCTGGGGCCCCATGATAAAATTAATTCGACTNNTCCGATCCAAATTCCGAATACTCTTACTCAAACCCTCCCGCAACTGCCGCAACTCGTACCAAGCCAAACTCCGCGCATCTTCAGGAACATTCGTTTTTCGCAATACCATACCGATCAAAATCGCCAAATGTTCCCGCTGCAACGATCGCCTAAAATTCGAAATCTCCATCTTTTTATTTGTCGGTTGTAAAACCTCTTGCCAAACATTTTTTTGCACAGTATCCAACACTTCCGGCAACCTTAAAGCGCTTTCCGGCGAGGATTTTAACTCGGCATCCCGCAGCCTCGCCAAACGCATCGGAGAGAGCAAAACCCGCAANNCGAGAAGGCGCTAATTTATTCAACAACTCCGGCGCAAAACTAAACGCATCTGGTGCAAAAACGTACTTATCCAGTGTTGCTAATGCTTCTCGTTGTTGACTAAGTGCGATCGGTACAAACGGCAATTTCCCCTGCGGATCACCAGGGCGACTTCGATTAAACGACTCTCCCCCCACATACAAAGTAGCATTCATCACCTGCTGAACATAATAGCCAAACACCGAATCAAACATCACCCGAAGTTCATTGTAACCATCATCCCCAACCGGAATTCGGCTTTCCAAACGCTTCCACATCGCCCTAGAATTATCCAATTGTGATTGCGAATAGCGGAGCATATTGGCACTAAGATCGAAGATATTCGCAGCGGGATCGAGACTCGCAAAAGTATCCTCATCCGGCGCGTAAGCTAATTGCGGTTCCCCAGCGCGGCTGGCAATTTGTTGTAGCATTGGCAATTCGCTACTAGGATTGACAGCACCAAGCACCTTGTAACCATACTCGATCGCCCAATCATCATAAGGCCCCACAATCATTGGATAATAGTCGCCCTGTACACTTCCCCGCGCCGCCAAATTAATCGGCACATAATCCATCACCGAAGCCACCAAACCTTGGGTGCGAGTTAACTGAATATTGTTCAAATCCTCCGGTTGCAGCATCGTACTACCGTGAAAATTGTGCCTTAAACCCAAAGTATGACCGACTTCATGAGCCGTCAAAAATCGGATATATTGATTCACAAAATTCTCAATTTGTGAACTATTAGGTGTCGATCCTAACAGAGACATCGACATTGCGCCCATCGCAAATTGTTGGCTTGATTCCAACCCAAAGCACAGATCCGAATCCGACATCAACCGCGACAAAGGCGAGCGCTTTTGCTCTTGGTATCTTTCCACTAAACTCGGTAAATCATCAGCAATTCCACCAGGAGAATTTTCCTTGTTTCCAGTTTCTGAATTCCCATTTTCCAGCAATTTCAAATAGCGAGAATACATCCCGAACTGACAAGGATTGGTGTTAGCTCCGTTTCCTCCTTGAAAACTCCTAGCAACCGATCGATTTTGTTCGACTAAAGACCGATATCCCTGTTTGATTTGCCGGACAATATTAGCATCCAACAAAATATCTGCATCCAAAATTTCCCCAGTCAGCGGGTTAGTGCGAGATGGGCCCAGACCTGCAAATTCTGGCTCGAAGGAACTCGACCAGCGAATAGTATTGTAGCGCACATCAGCCGGGTCCCATTTCGCATTATCCGGCATTTGTTTAACCTGAATTGCCTCAGTAAATCCCGCCTTTTCAAAAGCTTTATTCCACATCAAAATGCCTTCACGAATGGCATTTCGGTATTCCAGAGGCACATTGTTTTCAATCCAAAAGACGATGGGCTGCACTGGCGGCGAAAGCGGGGCCGTGGGGATTTGTTTTTGCAAATGCCAGCGATTGACATAGCGGACAAAAGGCTCCCGGCTGCTATTGTCAGAAAAGTCCTTATATGCTGTCAGGAAATAGCCCACTCGCTCGTCCGCCAATCTGGGGCGATAGCCATTATTCAGCGGCACTTCCGAGAAACTGTAGTGAATGCGAAGATTAAAAGCCCGACTGTCAGGAACCGAGGGTAAATAGTTGACTGAACTGTCATTTTCGCTTGAAAAACCGTAGACAGAAGCAATCTCTACATTCAGCGGAAAGGCTTTAACTTCTTGAAAATAAGACTTGTCAGCATCTATCGAGTAAGGCGCACCCAAAATCATCGGCAAAAACGATTTTAATCCTGGCAAATCTCGCTGTTCGCTCATCAGCAAATCACCCAAATCTATCAGCAGAGTTTGTCTTTGTGGATGAATACTTTTGAGCGGCAAAGAATACAGAACCGATTCACTAAATCCCCGTTCTACCGAACCTGCTTGCGGGTCGCCCCGACTTGTGCGAAAATTTATATTAGGAATCACAAAATGCACGTTATTTTGGACGCGCCGCAGTTGAAATAAGAAATCTCCGATCGGCATTCCGCTCAAAATTCCTGCTTCTCCTAAACCCGAAGCCAATGTCACAAAACACAGGAACTTTTTGTTGAGTTGTTCTGGCTTAATTTCCAGATAAACTTTATCTGTTGCTTTATTATGGTAAAGGGTGAACATCCCCTCCAACTTTTGCGCGTCTTTGACAACCAGCTCGAAGGGTTGCAGAGCTTGCTGTTCTCCTCTTTGTTCCTTCCCCGGCGGCGGAGTTGATAAAGCATAGGGTAAAAATAAACCTTGATACAAACTGAACAGAAAAAATGCTAGAGATAATACAAAAAATACCAAAGGCAGATTTTTTTTGGGATTTTTTATCTGTGGATTTTTGCTAGTTTCAGGAAATATCAATTTTTTCATTTTATGTTATGGCCTTGGGGAGGGCGGGTTTACAAATACCCTGGATGTAAATCATAGATATTGATCAACCCGCCCTTACAAAATCTGAATCATTACTTCTAAAATAACTCAAAACAGAAAACTATTTCTTGGCTGGCCAGGGAATCATCGGATCTTCAGCTAACCGCTTAGAAACTGCGATCGCCCCGTAGCGGTTGAGGTGGCTGGGGTCGGAAAAAGATGCTCGCGCCTCCGGCCACAATAAACTATGATCTCGGAAAATTAAGTCGGTTTGAGCAGCCATTTGTTGCATATATTGCCGGAATTCCTGTTCGTAAGCTGTCCGCACTGGGTCTAAATAATCGACCGTTAGAGGCATATTCACAAACACCAGATTGATGTTGCGAACCCTAGTAAATTCGAGGAGATTTTTGAGAGCTACAGTTTGTTCCCCGATCAATTTAAAATCTTGATAGTCAGAATCGTAATAACCAGATACTTTCGCGTGCTGATTGAAGTAACTATCGGGATTGAAACGCACGTCTACTGGCAAAAAGCCATTCGGTTGAAACTGACCGAGTTCTTTCGATCCCTGAGTAGTTGGCTGGGCGTTTTCGGTTGTTTGTTTGCTGTCAGCATTGATTTGAGGGCGATCGGTTTCTACTGCTGCTGATGGATTCACTAGCGATCGCAAAAACCCCTTAAGCCGATCGCGATTTCTGTAAGTTGCAGAATTCTCCACCAACTTTTCACTCAAAAATTTCTGCACATTTGCTTGACTTTGCTCCCAACTTTGTGCTATGGCACTTGCAGCCGCCACCGGATTATTTGTCGCCGGATTCGATACTCCGGTTTCTAATTGATTGGTGCGGATCAGAAAACTACCACGGGCTAATTGCCTGTAACCTTCCGAAGAAGCGATCGCACTAAAAGTGAGATCCGGCCGCCCACTATTGAGAGCCCTAGCCCCGTCGGCGAGTACGAGCAATCTGGGCATTTGTTGCGGTGGCAAAATCCGGCGGACGAGCGAATCTACAACTTGCAGCGTCGCCCCGTTGACCCCAAAATTGTATGCTTTCAGCCCTGGATAGCCCTGAACAGCCAAAGCCGTTTCCAGAGCCGCCGGGTCAATTCCCCGCAGCGCCCTCGAACTACCCACAATTAAGATATCCGGCGGTTTTTTGTACTTGCCAATGTACTCTTGATAACGCGCTATCTGCTCATCAAGCTGCTCGCTCCTCAAAGTCGGGTAAACAGGTATAGCAGAAACCTCCGTTAGAGGAACGCTAGTATTCCCAGGCTTGGTAAATCCAGAACCATTAAAAGCCTCTTCCCGATTTGCCAACGGGGACGGTTGTAAAGGAATTCGAGGCAAATTCACTTCCTGAGACGGAGCAACGGCTCCCAGAGATTCGGAGTTCGACAGTTCGGCGCTCACATCGCCCTGAGCCTTCGCATCCTGAGCGATTAGTGGCATCAGGACGGGGGAGGGATTTTGCTTGTCCTGGCTGCTGTCGGTAGTCGGAACACTAGCAGTTTGACTGACAGTACCAGACTCTAGGAGTAAACCCAGCAGCCAATCGGTATTGAAAGTTAGCAGACAGCCCGCGATCGCCCCAATCAAGGCAATTCTCGCCGCGCGATCGGCTCTGACACCCCCAGCCCCAGCCACCGAAGTTAACAAACCGTCGTTAGGTACAAACATACCCGTGGCCACCAGCGATTGCACCAAAGCAAGAACCAATTCCTCGCCCAGCTTGTAGCCCGGGAGCCGGATTTTGAAGCCACGTCGCCAGTCCTCGGCGAGGACATCAGGATTCAACAGCAAGTTTTCGTCCAAACCCACAAAATTTACATCCTCCGGCGACGGCGCAAACTCCGGCACCGGTGGTTGGTGAGCGTAGTCGAACCATTCTGTTTCCAAGACAGCCCGGTTCGAGTCAACCGGGGTCGCCACCAGGGCTGATTCCTCACCAACCGCCGTTCCCAGCTCCAGCCCGTAGCGCCACAGGGGCATTTTCAGACCGGCGCGACGGCCGTAGACCCGCACCCCAGCCACTCCCGCAATTTGTAGCTGTCGCAAGAATTTAGCCACCGGCGGCCCCACCTTCGACTGAGAAGGGCAAGTCAGAGCTTCGGTCATGACGTGTAACACATCGCCTTTTTGCAGCACGACAGCCTGAATCCCCCCTGTTTCCAGCTTGCGGTTGAGATTGGGATTGAGCAACCTGTTGATTAAAAAAGTCAAGGCCGACAGATCGCCACTTGCCGCTAGCGTTCTGGGGTGTGGTGCTAAGTCTGGGTGGTGAGCGGCCGGCAAGTCCACCCATTCGATCCAGACCGGCTTCTCCGGCTCAGCTTTGCTGTCGGCGGTTGGTGAGCGTAGTCGAACCACGGTTGGTGAGCGTAGTCGAACCATGACTGGTTCTACGCCGTAGAGAGTAGCCGCGCGGATGCCTTGGGGCGCGAAGGAGGCAAGCATTAGGGCGATCGCGTCGGTAGTTTTCTGCTGATTGGGGTATTCTTGCCCTTTCGGCTGTTGCCCTTTTCGGGAAACCTTGCTGCAAAACAGGTGTAGGGTTGCTTCCTTGAGGGTTGCTCGCACTTCCACTTGTGACGGGGCCAGGTGTTGATTGAGCAATTTGGCGATCGCCTGGACATCTCCCCAGCGGGCCCATTCCTTCAAAATTTTGTCCGGTGTCGTCAAGTCTACCCGCAGCAGCCAGTCTGGCCTAGCTTCGCCGCTCACTTGGCTACCAATCACCGCATCCCGGAAATTCTCTAGTTTGAGCTTCCGCAGCCTACCAGCGATCGGTTCTGCCAACAGAGAGGGATCGGGGCTGTAAGCCGACTCGCACAGCACCAGCAGCCGTCGCTCCTTGGCTTTGACATTGGCCGACTCATTCAGTTGCAGAGTTTCCGGGCTGCTTTTGAGTTCTTGTTCGCGAACGCTAACTTTCACCGCAACTCCCATCGGGCCGAGGATTTCGCTCAGATAGCTGGCGATCGCATCTGGATAGCCCAGGCGAGCCAAACTTTCAGCGGAAACTGCCAGAGTTTGGCCTTGCTCCTTGTCGTTGTCGCCCAAGAGGGGAGATTTGGCCAATGTCGCCACCCCCCCAGGAAACCTCTGTTGCGGGGCTGTTTCTGGCGACTCCCCGGCAACGGGGGGACTGGATGCTGAACTTGCCGAAGTGTCGATCGTGATCGGAGAAGTTTCAAAAACTTCTGGGTATGAAATGCGCTCGGCAATGGGCAGACTGTCGCTGTCAAATTCGAGTTCTTCCCGCACCTGTGGCGCACTGAACGAGGTTTCTACTGTCTGAGGGGTGTTTTTGAGTTTCTGGTTTTGATGCTGGAATTGGCCGAAAAAGCCACCTCTTTTAGCTTGTGTCGGCGGTTCGTCAGGGGGAGTCGCCGGCATGGTTCGACTACGCTCACCAACCACCGCCGAGGGCCCGGATGGGGGCACTGTCGCAGTGGGCGGGGAAATTTCCGGCGCTCCCTCCTCCGAGCTCCTCTTGCTGCTGCAATCGAGCCGCACAGTCCAGTCATTTTGTCGCGCACCGAGTTTGCGCCCGCACAAAAACAACTGATATATTTTCGGTCGATCGGGCGGCAGCAGTTTCGTTAAATCAGTCTGTTCTAGGGCCGATGTAAATCTAGCCGTCACCAATTCTTGAGACGGACAGTGCATTGCTTCGCACAGAATGTGCAGGTGATTTCCCCGCAACCGCACCTGTACCTGAACTTCGGGAAGCCCCAAAGCTGCTTGCGCCCACTGCGACGCGGGCGATCGATTGTCTGCCAATATACTCCCGTTCGCATTCAACATGGGACTACCGATTTTAGATTTCTGATTTGAGATTTTAGATTAAAGAATTGAAGAGTCGTCTCAAGGAAGAGGACAGCCAGTTACTATACTTACAGTATTTCGTTAACCTGTAAACTGGGGTAACAGAAAACCCAGGAGGGATTTATGCCGTCGGAAAACCAAGATTTGCCAAAACCCACACCTCACAGTCGAAATTTGCCAATTTCCTCAGATATTTTCTTGAGCTTAGTCGCCTTACCGCTGCTGGGCGGGTTGCTGGCGGCATCATCTGCTGCCGAGTTGGTTAGCTCGATCGGCATTGAAAGCGAGGAAGTGTTTCGGGGTTCCCGCCTCCCGGTTCTCAAATTTCCCCATCCAGAGCATGAGAAAGCAGAAACCTTTACTGCTCCCTAAGTAAAATTAACACTTCAGCCGGGAAGTCCCGCGCCAAATCCACTTCGGTGAGAGTCGGGTAGTTCACGTTGTCTCATATTTGACCGCAAAAAAAAGTTTTTCACGTTGTCTCATATTTGACCGCAAAAAAAAGTGTTTTCGGTAAGACTAAACCATACAATTTTCTAGACACCCGCACCTATTGAGGAACAGGCCAGATGAGTTCAGTCCGACCGTCTTCAGAACAGGCTATTAATCCAACATCTATTTCCGATTCTTCTCCCCACTCAAAATCAGACCTCTTTCTGCGCGATCGCCTCAAAATAGTAGAGGACTTGTGGGAATCGGTGCTGCGACAAGAGTGCGGGCAGGAATTGGTAGACTTGCTTGGGCAAATGCGATCGGTCAATTCCGCCGAGGGACAGGCCACTCACTTTCGGGAATCCAACGTCTTGCAGCTAATCGAAAAGCTCGACCTCAACGCCGCCATTCGCGCCGCACGGGCTTTTGCACTGTATTTCCAGTTAATCAATATTGTCGAACAGCACTACGAACAGCGAGACCAACAGTTAGCTTACTCTAGTAGCAGCAGCGCCGGGGGGCGGACGTTTTCTAAGTTACCGGGGCACGCCATGGAGGCGCCCGATCGCCCGCGACACAGAGAAGGCCCAGGCCCGTCCCAAACGGCTCCGGGAACGACAAACAGCAGCGAGACGATCGCCCGAGATGCAGGAACTTTTCACCAACTATTCCCGATGCTGCTGCGCTTGAACGTACCTAGCCAGCAAATCCAGCGCTTAATCGATCAGTTGGACATCCGCTTAGTATTTACAGCTCACCCCACGGAAATAGTCCGCCACACCATCCGCACCAAACAGCGGCGGATGGCGAAGATTCTCCAACAACTAGATCAAGTAGACGAGAAATTTCCGGTGGTTGAGACAGACTCTCAAAGTCCCTACTCGGTGTCTTGCTGGGAAGCTGCGGCCCTGCAAGAGCAACTGATGGAAGAAATTCGCCTGTGGTGGCGCACAGACGAACTGCACCAGTTCAAGCCGACTGTGCTTGACGAGGTGGACTACACTCTGCACTACTTTGATGAAGTGCTATTTGATGCGATTCCCGAACTCTACCACCGACTCAAGCAAGCGCTCCACGCTTCTTTCCCTTATCTGAAACCACCGAGTTACAACTTTTGCAAGTTTGGTTCTTGGGTGGGCTCGGACAGGGACGGTAATCCTTCTGTGACTCCGAAAGTTACTTGGCAAACGGCTTGCTATCAGCGCCACTTAGTGCTATGTAAGTACATCGGCGCGGTGAAGCGCCTCAAGGATCTGTTGAGTCTGTCGCTACACTGGAGCGATGTGCTCCCGGAATTGCTGGAATCTCTCGATCGCGACAAATCAGAATTCCCCGAAGTTTACGAGCAGTGGGCGATTCGCTACCGCCAAGAACCTTATCGGCTGAAGCTGGCTTACTTGCTCCAGCGGCTGGAAAATACGCGCGATCGAAATTGGCGACTCTACAAAGGAGACGAGTTACAGCGGGAGCGGGAGGCTTTGTCAGAACATCCTGAAATGACGGGGCTTTATCGATCGGGCGCTGACTTTTTGGAGGAGTTGCGGTTGATCCAACACAATTTAGTCGAAACAGGTTTGAGTTGTCGAGACTTGGAAAATCTGCTTTGTCAAGTAGAAATTTACGGGTTTAATTTGGCTTACCTAGATCTCCGCCAAGAATCAACAGTACACTCCGATGCTTTGAGCGAAATTGCCGAATACTTGCAAATTTTGCCCAAGCCTTACAATCAAATGACGGAATCAGAGCGAGCTATTTGGCTCACAACTGAACTGCAAACTCGTCGCCCTTTAATTCCAGCAGAATTGCCCTTTTCTGAAAAAACTTGCGAGACGATCAATACCTTCCGAGTATTGCGGCAAATGCACCAGGAGTTTGGCCCGGAAATTTGCGAAACTTACGTGATCAGCATGAGTCACGATGTCAGCGATTTGCTGGCGGTTTTACTATTAGGAAAAGAAGCCGGACTTTACGATCCATCCACAGGGATTAGCAGCGTTCAAGTAGTCCCTCTGTTTGAAACAGTGGAAGATTTGAAAAAAGCGCCTTCCGTGATGCAGCAGGTATTTGAACTGCCTCTTTATCGGGCTTTACTAGCTGGAGGTTACGCTGCTGCGAAGGATCAGGAACTGTCCGATCATTCCCCTTCCGTTTCCTTACAAGAGGTGATGCTGGGCTATTCTGACAGCAATAAAGATTCTGGTTTCCTCAGCAGCAACTGGGAAATTCAAAAAGCTCAAAAGGCTTTGCAAGTCGTAGCGGAAAAGCACGGTGTGGAATTGCGAATTTTTCACGGCCGGGGCGGTTCTGTAGGGCGCGGCGGCGGGCCTGCTTACAAGGCGATTTTGGCTCAACCCGGAAAGAGTATTAACGGGCGAATTAAGATTACCGAACAGGGCGAAGTTTTGGCTTCTAAATATTCTTTGCCGGAGTTGGCGCTTTACAATTTAGAAACTGTGGCGGCAGCGGTAATTCAAGCTAGTTTGCTGCACACGGGTTTTGATGGCATCGACCCTTGGAATGAGATTATGGAGGAGTTGGCGGCTAAGTCGCGATCGCACTACCGCCACTTAATCTACGAACAGCCAGATTTAGTCGATTTCTTCCATCATGTTACCCCGATTCAAGAAATCAGTCAGTTGCAAATTAGTTCTCGCCCAGCCCGCCGTGGCGGCAAGAAAGACATCAGCGGTTTGCGGGCAATTCCGTGGGTGTTTAGCTGGACTCAAAGCCGCTTTTTGCTACCTTCTTGGTACGGTGTCGGCACAGCTTTGCAAGAGTTTTTGCTAGAGGAACCAGAAGAAAACCTGAAACTTTTGCAGTATTTCTACTTGAAATGGCCGTTTTTTAGAATGGTGATTTCTAAGGTAGAAATGACTTTATCTAAAGTGGATTTGCAGATTGCAGAACACTACGTCAGAGAGCTATCTCTTCCAGCCGATAGAGTACGTTTCAATGCTTTGTTTGAGCAAATTTCTGCGGAATATCACCTGATTCGCGGTTTGGTTTTAACTATTGCCGGACACCAACGTTTGTTGGACGGAGATCCGTCATTGCAGCGTTCCGTGCAGTTACGAAATGCGACGATTGTGCCTCTAGGTTTGTTGCAGGTTTCGCTGCTGAAACGCTTGCGGCAGCACGGTGGCGGCGGAGTTCCGGGGGTAATTCACTCGCGTTACAGCAAAGGTGAATTGTTGCGGGGTGCTCTGCTGACAATTAATGGTATTGCTGCGGGGATGCGGAATACGGGTTGATGATTTTG
>DPLL01000239.1 GCA_003542015.1 Microcoleaceae cyanobacterium UBA9251
GAGTCTTCTCAAAGTCCCCCAACAATCAGGGGGATTTAGGGGGATCTAGACTTAGGTAAAAGCAAGAGATACCAAGGGTTTCAGGCTTAAGTTGACACTAATGCGCTCCACCATACCTAAACCCCCAAAAACAATTTGCCTCAAGAATAGTAGATATTCCTGAATGGGCGGCTGATTATATAGCAATCCTAAATCATTCATGAGGATTTGTAGGGGTAGTGCTACCCCTACTCCCCGTGCCTACCCCTATCTATCGGGCAACCACGGGGCAAGCGAGCCCCTACAATAATTATGCAAATCATTTAGGATTGCTATATTGTGTTTCTGCAAACGATGTCACTGAGTCAAAGCTTTCAGAAATGTCTGCAATTCTGCCATAAAACCTTTCTTTTTTAGCGGTTTTGCAGGCGCCGTGGAATCTGGATCGGCGGTTCCCAAGGCTTTAGCTAAAATCCGCTCTAAATCGTCTCCTACGGGTTTTTGGGCGGTTTCGGAAATTAGTTCGTATTCGTCGTTTGTTTCTAGCCAAACTTGCCAAGGTTGAGGGTAGCAACGGAATAGCGCTGCATCTTCTAGGGGTCTGATGTAGTAGCAGGATTCGATTTTGTTCAGGAATCGATCGCGCAATTGGCGCCCTGCATAGCCTATACCTATAGTAGCAACATCTTCCAGCCGGGGGTTAAGTATAATTACGGGGCGATCGCCCGCAGCGATGTACAGTCTTTCGACTTGAGCAACTTCTACGGCTGCGGGATTGATCAACAGGAAAAGTTGGTCATCCGGTTCTATTTTATCTTCAACGGGGGTGCGGCTGCTGCCCAAATCTGTCACTTTAAACAGTGTTTTTCCCCAGTCGCGGCGGGCGAGGGCGGCTGCACCGGTATCGGGAAATAAGACTTTGACGCCGGAGTAGATTTGTTCAAATTCTGGGACGAATTGTTCGGCGATAGACTGTGCTTGGAGGGCGATTTCTGGGAATACTAATTCTACTTGCAGTAGAGTTTTGCCGTCCGAGAGGGCGGCGGCGGTTGCAATGCGGGATTGGGCGATCGCCTCGTTGAGATCCTTTGGCAGTTCAGTCATTAATCTGATTTTTCTACTAAAATTATATCAATCTAATTTTACAGCATTAAGCCACAAAAGCTAACACCGATACCGGGGAGCCGGAACCTCCTAAAAGTCGCAAAATTCCAATAACTAAAGTGATGTCGGCTGCTGGTAACTGGTCGAGATTAGCCAGATTTTCCAGGACTATTCCCTGATGTTCTAACACCTGTTTGTTGACAGCGAAACTTTCATCTTGTCCCGGATCGACTCCGTGAGTATCGGTGCCAACTCCTGCTATTAACCGTTTTTCTAGCAAAAATTGAGTGGCTGCTTTGCTAAATCCGGGAAAGTGGCAAATCCCGTCATTGTCTCGATTGAAAAAACTTTTTTCATTCTCCCATTTTTCCTGCCATCCGGTATATAATATAATTAGATTTCCTGGTTCTATAAATCGGTGTTGCTGTTCCCAATTTAATACATCGTCGATTGTTAAAGTGTAGTCTGGGTTGGCAAGACTTTGGTCGCGAATGTCGATCGCAATTGCCGGCACAACTAGGGACTGCGGGGGATAATTATCAATACTCGCGCCTCCTGAATCAAAGCTGTTGGGTGCATTCATGTGAGTGCCGCTGTGTTCGCCTATCGAGAATTTTCGCAGGAAATACCCGTCTGTTTCTAGATGAGATACTGTTTCAAATTCTGGGGCTGGATCTCCTGGCCAAATTGGAATATTTGGGTTAATTTTATGGGTTAAGTCTACTATTTTGCTGTAGGCGATCGTTTTGAGATTGTTTGGGTTTAATTGGTTTGTCATCTCTATAAAAAGTTGCGTTATTTTGCGAAGAGTAAGGTCAGTCATTCGAGAGCCGATATCGCCCGCCTATCTTGGCGAAAGTTCTCTAACAATCTTGACTATTTCCTCATAAACAGCCGACCAATCACAATCATAATCACTACTAGGGAAGCCAACCATATGCTCCTTAGAAACCAATCTGGCAGGTATAATATTTTCTCGAACCAGCGGAGACGACCAGTGTTCTTCAACCCAATCCACACCGTGAACAGCAGGCCGTGCATGGACTACACCAGGCTTATTAGCAATCCATTGTACTTTTGCGATTCCAGAACCGGAGGGTATGCAGTATAAATCTACTTTATTAATAAAAACTACCTTTTCATAATTAGTGCTGCCAATTAGAGAGTATATTGGAATATTAAAAGGCAAAAGAGTGAGAATTTCATTCAGAATATCCTTTTCCGCTACAATCATCGACTCCGCCAAAGGGTATTCTACTTCGTGGCGTCCCCACCCATCAAAGACTACTCCGAGATTAGGAAACTCCTCCGCTAATTTTTTGATGATATTTGCATTTCCCTCCACCTGAGATACCCAAGTTCTACTACTTCTAATTTGGATACACAAAAGAGGAAAATGTTTTTTAGCCCTTTCCACTTCTTCTAAAAACTCTGGATTCTCAGAACACTTTTTTAGAGAAAATTGAGTGACGCGATCCGCTAAATCTTGACTCATAAATAAGTCACTGACTTGAACAGCAAAATAGTTATTATCTAAAATCGTTTGAAATAGCTCATCATTATTAGCTAATTTAGTAATTTTATCACTAGGTATTTCAGGAAAAACACCACCGACATTAAAAAACTGTTTATCACCAACTAAAAATCTTTCTATTTTCTCTAAAATATTGTTATGCTGAAGATAGAGAATACCTGATAAATCATTCCAGTAGTAGTGTCCAAAATTTCTATTGAATCCTATATCAAATACAAGTTTTTTAGGAAGTTCGGTTTGTATATAAAATTTTACTTTTTGATAACTACTGACTAGATAAATTTTTAACCTATTGATAATTATCTTAATTTCATCGGAAAGTAACCAGTGAGGAGAAATTTTTATAATTACTTCTTTTCCTGGTATGTAAATACACATTTTTCCGCGACAAGTATTACCAATTACTAAGTAAAATATTTCCTGGCCAACAAAGCGGTAAAAGTGCATGGATACCCCATTTTCATAATAAACATAAAAGGATTGATTAGATCTGAGAATTTTACCGCTAAAAGGGCAGACTGAGTAAATATAACCTGTTTCTACTATCGCCTTGCTACAACAATAGTTTTTATGAGGTTCCCATACTTCAGAGACTGTTTCGACAAATTTTCTAGAAAGTTTTACTTTCGGTGTAGAAACGAAAGTATTAATATAAATTTCTTCTAAACTAAGATTATCTTTTTTTATGAGTTGTAAATTAGCGCATGATATGCCATAATTAGTGAGAGAAATTTTGTCTGATTCCTTTAAATTATTCATATCAATAATTTTATAGTGGCTATTTTTATCAAAATAGGATTCTGCTTCAGCTTTCGTGGGAATTGGCTCCGAGATATCATCAATTTTTCCTAATTGATTTAAGTTTTTCCACAAAATATCATAAATTTCTCCTGTTTCAGGGAATTTTTCTTGTTCACCCTTATTATTAACTTCCTGGTTATGACTAAATTGCGGGGCTTTCTGGAAACAAGCGATCGCTTCATCCATTAAATCTCTTTCTGCCAAATACAGACTAAAATCATAATAGACTATCGCCTGATGAGGATCGGGCTTCAATACATAATCAAAACAAGCAATAACTCGCTCGATTCCTGCTTGCTTAACTAAAACAACTCCCCAACTAGGATTTAACTCAATGGCACGATAATAAGCTAAATTAGCTGGCTCTATCTGTCCAGTTTCTAATAATAATTGGGCTATACAATAATAGGAACCTCCCCCATCTGGATTAATATCTATCGCCTGTTGAAAAGAGCATATCGCCTCCTCAAAGCGCCCTAATTTTGTCAAAGCTTCTCCTAAATTATGGTGATAAAAATAAAAGTTAGGTTTTGCTTCTATGGCTTGATAGTAATAAGCGACAGCTTTCAATAATTTTCCTTTTTGTTTCAATTGGTTAGCAGTTTGAAAATAGGTATTAGTCATGGTGTGCGGCTATTGGTTAAATGAGCTTAATTTATTATATCATTACTTGAACCGCTCAATTTGCGGGTCAATTGCTCTAATTGTGATTGGGCTTGCCTCAGTTTTAAGGGCGAGCGATCCACAGCTACAAACTTGCGATTAGTCGATCGAGCGTTGCAGCCATCACATCTTTTGTTTGCCCCGAAACAGTATACACCAAAGCTTCTCGATAAACCCTCCCCGCTGGGTGCTTTTTACTATTAGCCGCACCGCTGGAAACTGCTACCGCTGCGTGCCCGCAGCGCACCGCTAAGTCTATTGCTTTGGCTCGCAGGGCTAGTTTTTCGGCTGTTGAGCTATACTGAGATTGTTGGAAATTCTGTTTTAGGCGATCGAGCTGATTTTCGAGTCTTTGACAAGCATCCGCGATCGAAGATGAATTTTTAGTCTTAGCTACTGCTTCAACTATATCCAACCCACCTCGAATACAACCAAAAGTAGCAGGCACAAAATTCAGTACATTTTTGCGATCGTTTTCCACAATCCAGCCCTTGGGTTGAAATGAAATTATTTGTGATTCCTCCAACAACCAATTAGTTAGATTTACCGTCACAGTATTAGTCGAATTCATCGCAATTAATGGCATGATTTCGCCACAGGCAATTATACCAGATTCAGATTCAATATTGGCAAATGGTAGTAATCCGAAAACAGCGCGATTGTCAGGAAGTACCGCAGCTACAATAAACTTTTGAAATAATCCAAAACCTGTTACCCAAGGCACTTTACCTGATAGTAAATACCCATCTTTTGCGGGTGTTGCGGTGACAGCAGGATTTCCCGATCGCCTCAACTGCGAAAACCCAATACCCAATCGCAACTCTCCAAGGGCTATCGCCCTCAAGCATCTACTTTTTAGCATTTCATTGTCGCTGTTAGCCAGCATTGCAGTTGCGCTGTGGTGTTGAGTTTGCAGAAAACCTAAAGCGCCGGAATATCGCGCTGTCAATTCCTGATATTCATAAAAAGTTTCTGCATCGATATCTACGCCGCCCCATTTTTGGGGAACTCGCAATGCTAAGAGCGATCGATCTTCTAATCCTGCAAGTGCTGTTTTCAGCGCTTCCGAGTCGCTGTCGATAATTTCAGCATGGGCTGCAACGCAGTTTTGCAGGTACGTTTCTGTGCTGTTAAGAATATCTGGAAAATCCATTTTTTTGCGAAGGAAAAACGAAGTTTGGCAACGGATTATGTAACGGATTTAAGGGATGTTAGAAAGAATGGGAGAGTGGGAGAAGGGGAGAATAGGGAGAGACAGCTACCAATGCCCAATGCCCTATTCCCTATTCCCTATTCCCAATTCCCAATGCCCTATTCCCTATTCCAAACTATTCCCACACTTTCCAAGGAGCTTCTCCTCGATCCCAAAGTTCATTTAAATACTTATATTCTCGATAAGTATCCATCGCATAGAAAAAGCCTTCGTGGCGATAAGCCATCAACTCTCCGTCTGCTGCCAAACGCTGCATCGGCTCCTGTTCTAAGATACAGTCATCTCCCCCCAAATAGTCAAATACCCGGCGGTTGAAGAGCATATATCCAACACTAATCCAGCCATCTATTTTAGGTTTTTCACTAAATTCGAGTACGCGCCCTTGACTATCTACATCTAAGATTCCAAAGCGAGAAATAGGGCGAAACGTCGTAACAGTTGCCAGCTTACCATGAGCTTTGTGAAAAGCGAGTAATTCTTCAATATTTACATCAGCAACTCCATCCCCGTATGTCACCATGAAATTATCGCGATCGATATATTTTTCGATCCGTTTGACCCGCCCTCCCGTCATGCTTTCCGCGCCTGTTTCAGCCAGGGTAACATTAAAATCTTGTTCTCGATGTTCCTGCTGATAGGTGATGCTATTTTTGCGACCTAAGCAGATAGTAAAGTCATTGTTCATGGCTTCATAATTGAGGAAATATTCTTTAATCATGTTGCCGCGATAGCCCAAGCACACAATAAAGTTTTGGAAACCGTAGTGTGCATAGATCTTCATGATGTGCCAAATAATCGGATGCCCCCCCACATCAACTAAGGGTTTGGGACGAAATTCTGTTTCTTCTCTGAGACGAGTACCAAGACCGCCGGCTAGGATAACTACTTGCATTTTTTCAAATTTTTAAAGATAATCAATTAATTTAGCATTAATCCTTCGTCATTTGTTCAAAGAATTATTAACATCTTCTCATAGTTAGTTAAGCTTTGTAAATAAATTAAATATGATAATATTTTAAATATAGCAATTTTCAATGGGATGAAATACAGCAGACGGCTGTAGGGACACTCAAGCGTGCCCTTCTTAGTGTCAACTTAACGTTAAA
>DPLL01000242.1 GCA_003542015.1 Microcoleaceae cyanobacterium UBA9251
GACTTTGAAAACACGCCCTAGTCCTTGCTGAAACCATTGCTTTGACTGCATTTGCACATCGACTTCTTCCTTCTTCCTTCTTCCTTCTTCCTTCTGCCTTCAACATCCGCTATAGTTGCCAGATGCGATCGATCCGTGATGTCGGTCAGTCCCCTGTTGATAGATTTGTAAAGAGCTGTTACCATTAATTTTTTAATTATCCTTTACAATTTTCCAGAGCACCATGAAAAAGTTTCAAGTGTTAGCTGGCATTGTTTCGACAGTCGCGATCGCAGGTAGTATAGCCTTCGGTGAGGCTGCATCTGCTGAGACTTGTTTGTATAACAAATCCGGCGCTGCTAAATCTGGTTTTGGGACAACTCTGGTTGGTTCTGGCGGCCAGGCTCAAATGAATCCATGTAAATCTTACTACAAAGCAATAGCCCTGGGTTGCCTCGGCTTGGCTGGGGTTTTGGGTGGCGGTGCTGGGTACATGAGTTATCGCGTCGGTAAGCGGGCTAGTGCTGCTTGCGCTGCGATGAGCGACAATTTTGAAGTTTTTGAAGAGTCGATCGCTCCGATCGCAGAGAATGGTGTTTCTGAATACCTGGAAGTTCCCGGCGAACTCGATTTCGCGGAGGATGCCGTGAGGGAGCCTAATGTGGCTGTAACTGAGTCAGCAGAAGCCGTTGCAGTCGTTCGCGAACACCCGGAAGCACCGGGCGGCGAACTAGATTTACCCGTTGTTGAAGTTGTCGAGTTACTATCCCCGAAGCATTGAACAAAACTCGACAATTTACGATCATCCTGAAAGATGTCTTGTCTAAGGCGATCGTCAATTAGTTAGTTCAAATCCAAGTATTCGCCCTTTTGCCTTCAGTCTTTAAAGGCTGGGGGCTTGTTTGCGAAATTCTGGATCGTGCGGGTAATATTGTGTCCGGTTAATCAGCGATCGTTTGAGTGCGAGCGTCCCGATCGCTCTTGGGGACGATCGCACTCCCAAATAAATATAAGCGATCGCTCCGACTTGATCTTGTATATTGACGATCGATCTGAGGGTAGACGGCAAAGGCTAAACTTGCCTGCTATGGTATAAAATAAAGCCCTATAGACCTAGTTTCCACATTAATCACAACATTTTATGAGTTCTTTGCGCGATCGATTCAATCAATTTACAGGTAAAACCCGATTCGCAGTTTGCCGCGTGTTCGTTCACCTAACCGGTGAGGAAGTCGCACCCGTATTGGGAATTCTCAACAGCACTGCTAGAGACGCAATTGATGCCGATGGCGACTTAACAGTTTTAGGAGAATGCCTCGTAGAAGTTTGCAATCACCTATTGCAATACGATAACTACTGGCAATCAGCCGCCAATGAAGGTGATGTTTTTTGGGATGAAGGGGAAGCCGGCGATTATGTAGAGGAACTGTTTACTGATTCAGCGGAACGCTATCTCAGCGAACCTGAATATACCGACTCTGTTTATGATAAAAATTCCCCCTTATCTTTGCCTGTCACCAGAAATGTAGTGGTGATGCTTACATTCGCTTATGAAGGCGAAGTTCCGGCACTGGAAACTGACCTCGCCGATATCAGCGCGCTGAAATTAGGTTTGAAAGCAATGATTAATTTACATTACCAGCAAAAGCTTCGTGCTGTCCAAGTTCATTTTTCTCCCGCACAGTTGGGAGACGAACTTACTAACGATCAATTGTTGGTAAATTTCCCCGAACTCATTCCCCTTTAAGGAAGTGATTAGTCATTAGTCAGTAGTCATTAGTCATTAGTTATTAGTCATTAGTCAGTAGTCATTGGTTATTTGTTGGTTGTTATAATCACCAATGCCCCATGCCCAATTCCCAATGCCCCATGCCCAATTCCCAATTCCCAATTCCCAATTCCCAATTCCCAATTCCCAATTAGTATTTATGCTGCGAAAGTTGATAGTTTATTTCATGGCTTTAAGTTTGTGTTTGACTACTCTAGCCTGCGGTTCAGAAGAGCCAACAGCTTCTGTAAATCGCAATGTCAATAATCCCACGGCTACCAGGGCTAACATCAAGAGTGTAACTCAAGGGCAATATCCCGTACAGCAAGCTACCTACGATGATGTGGAGGGCGAGTACAGTTTGATGTTGCTGAATACTCCCCCCGGAACTTCGTCTGTTTACCGTTCTACGGATTTGCAAATGGCTCGGTTAACTGATGCAGAAAGATCGGGAGGTAAGAAAAGTTATCTAAATCTGGAGAACAATAAAGCGAGCTTGCATTTGACAGAAGATTTTAAAATAGAGTACGTTCATAACGTGACTGAAACTGTCAATAACCCTCAAACTGGTCAGCCTCAAACTGTTGTAGTGAGACAGCAATCAGGCTTCTGGGCACCGTTTGCTGGGGCTGTGGCCGGTCAGGCGATCGGCAGTTTGTTGTTTACACCGCGATATTATATGCCGCCAGCCTATCAGCCGGGGATTATGACCGGATATGGTGGGTATGGTAATACTTACGGCGAAGCTGTTAACCAATATCAAACTCGCTACCAAACTCCCCCTGCTGCGGTGAGAAACCGTCAAACTTTAAGAACGACTGGCCGCTTGCGATCGCCCACATCGAACGTACCAGCAACACGCCAAGCATCGCCAAATGCTAATCGCTCGACGGGTTCGGGTTACGGTGGCAGCAATTTGAGGCGATCGCAAAATCCAACTTCCCCACAAAGGCGTAGTCCGAGTTTTGGTAGTGGCGGGGCTTCTCGTCAACCGAGTCGGAGTGGCTCTTTCGGGAGCAGAAGGCGCTAAGAATGTAGGGTGCGTCGCCCTCGAATATCTGCCCCTTAGTGGGAAATTTCCCGCAGCGACGCACCATACAACTACCTTGGTAGATCGAGTTATATTGTTACGCGGGAATTTTTACCGACTTATACGGTTGGATGAGAATTTCAGCGGGAATTCCCAGTTCTTGATTTAACTTCCGAATCATCTCCAATGTCAAGGAACGTTTACGAGATAAAACCTCGGATACCCTAGCCCGACTACCGAGACATGACTCTAAATCGCGACGAGACCATCCGCGAGTTTCCATGTAATAATAAATCGCTTCGATCGGATCGGGGATTGCGATCGGAATGTGTTTCTTCTCGTAGGCTTCCACTAAGGTGCTGAGTACATCTAATCGATCGTATTCAGGAGTGTTTGGGGCTGCATTAAACAGTAACTCGATTTCTCCAAGGGCTTCCTGATAGTCGGTTTCATTTCTAATTGGGTGCAATTCCATACATCCACCTCTATTTAGAGTATTTCTGCATCTACTTTGTCATACTCGGTATGATAAAATCCCATCTTGCTCACTTGGGAACAAAGTTTTCAATCGGGCGCTCTCTTTTAAATTTTTCAACCGCAAAGAATGTAAAGTAAGAGATATCGCTATTATTTATGAGATGTGCCTGTACGTTTCAACTGCCACTCACGCGCCCTTCTTTTTGCAGCCTCGATACCACTTTTAGGTAGAAGTTGACCACGCCAGGGTTTCAGTGCTTCTGGATTTACCACAACCCAACATTCATCAGCCCCATACCCCTCTTTTTTTATAGCTTTCTTCGCATTGAGCGATCCAATATGACCATTTACGGATTGTTCACCGCGCTTTTGCAGCACTAACCCTCGCTTAATTTGATCTGGTTTAATTTTTGGCCAAATCTCTAAACATCGCTTAAGCATAAAATCCGTAGTGTAGTGCAGCCAAGGAGATTTACCAGAAGCCGAGCCACAATCACCTTCATAATAATATTGAATCCCTAGTTCAAACTTCTTGACAGAGCTTCCAAAACGATCAAAACAAGAGTTGATAATCTTATCTAAAATCGCAAGTCCATACTGCTCAATAGTTTGGTCAAATCTCTGCCATTCATTATTTTGAATGTAAAGGCAGCGAAAAACATATAGCGTGTCAATAACTTTTGCAGTAGGTTCTTGCTCCCTTAAACGTTCTGAAAATTCTAATTTAGACCTAGATATATTAGGCGTTTTGTCAGAGATTTCATTGTTTTGATTTTCGTACCAATAACCTTCACGGAATCTATAGTAAATCCATTCTAGTTTAATCTTGACTTCCTTGAGCGTGGGCGGACAATTGCTCGTAATTGAGTACGAGGGCAAATCCAAACTTTGAGTGAGACCAATCGAGATTGGACTTGGTATTTGCAGCTTTGCCAAGCCACCAAATAACGTCAACTCCTGCATATAAGTAATCCTCTGTTCGTTTTTCAAGTTCTTCAACTGTTATTGAAGCTAGTTGGCACTCGTGAGCGACTATCCACCCGTTAGGAAACTTTGCTACAACATCAGCAATCCGCCTTACTTCAGGAATAGGAAACTCATATTCTATTTCGGCAAGGCTGTACTCTGGTAGTTCGGTCTTGAGAGTTTTTGCTATCAACTCTTTCCCTGCAAGATGTTCAGGACTTTCTGGATGGCTTTGGTAATCGCTTGTGCATTCCGCTTTGTGGGCAAAATGAGGTTTTTTGATCATCCCTTGCTTAATAATCATCGGACTACCACAAAGCTGACATACTAAATCACCAGCCTTCAGTTCAGCACGAGGATTTTTCAATTTTGTAATGTCTACTCGTTCGTTAGTGCTTGCGATTTTGGCAATTAACGGCATGGTCACACCTCTAATTAAACGATAGACAGAGAGCATATTAAACAGTTTAACGCCCTTCCATATACAATGGCTATACTTAAATAAAGCATCTGTCCTTTCACCATCGGATAGTTGACATGACCCAAAGCCTCAACCCCACAACCTTACCCCCCGCCTTTCCCGATCGCACACAACTCCCCGACTCCGACGGCACGTTTGTGAAAAACTTCCAAGAACATCCCCAGAGTATTCTACTCACCGACTCCCTGGAAACTACACTGCAAACCTCCCACCCTGACGGACGCAACGGGCGAGATAGTGGCATTTACCGACGCGAAACCGATCCTCCAGAACGCGGAGTGGAAGATGTACAGAGATTGGTTGACGGTTAATTTTAATGATTCAGAAATACAATCTATTTTCTCGAATTGCTGGTATTTCTACGATCGCACTTGCAGTCAGCGGATTATTATACGTCAAAAAACCCGTACAATCTATCCCGGCAAAACCAGCACCGGCAGAGATTGTAGAAGTTACGGAAGTGCGATCGCTCCCCGGACTCGACAACATCCCCCTCTTCAACAGCGACAGTCCCGAGTGGGTAAAAAAGGAAGGCATTTTGCTCTCAACTTTTCCCCCAGACGGCAAAAAAGTCCCCGCAGCTCACCTCAACTTTCCCTTTGAAGGGCAATTTAACCTGTTTGCTCACCACTTTTCTCACACTCCGGCAAATTTACGCAGGTTGTATATCGGCGCTTTCCTATACAATCACAGCTCCGAACCCGTGACGGTGGAAGTCTTACAGGCTGCCAGTTACATGAGGGAACCGGACGCGCCATTTAAACAAAAACCCGCACAAAGTGAGAATCAGAACAGCGAAGTATATTCCGGCCCTGGAATTCGTGCTGTCGATCGCGTGTTGCGCGGAATCCGACAGCCGGATTTCCCCGAAAAACTGGTAATTGCACCGGGAGAAACCGCAATGCTGATGAATCGCCCGATTCCGGTCCGGGGTTTGGAAAAGCCGATACAGGTGCAGATGTGACTCGCTACGTGCATTTATGGCACCGTGTCGGTCATGTTGTGGAACCGATGGTAAAGTTGAGGTTAGATGCGGATGAAAGGCGATCGCTAAAAGTTGATTTTATTTATCCTCCCGATGCTACGCCCCCGCAAGTATTGACAGTGAGAACTTTAGAATAGTTGATTTATTAATTTCAATCTCCACCAGACCCAAAAATATGTGATTTAATTTCTACATTAGTATGTAGGTGACAAGTATGTCTTCTTCACAACCCCCGTCCAGAGAAAAAAAGCCTTTAGGATTTGATGAATTAATTGCGATCGTCGTTGCATTCGGCACGATAGGAGCAATTTTCTTTTGGGTAACAGGCAGAAATCCAGATCGATTACGCACCGCAAATTGGCAATTTCCAGCGGTTTTTTCTCAACCTGCTGTTACACCGGAGAGTCCAAGAATATTAACGCCCGCCGCCCCAATTCCCTCTCCCTCTCCATCACCAGCCCCTGTTGCACCATTACCGGAAGAAGTTGTCACTCCAATTCCTTTGGTTCCTCCGGTTAGCGTTGCACCAAAACAGCCAATTGGGCGATCGACTCAGGCCCCAGCAACTACCAAACCTAAAGCCACTAAAGCAAAAGTTGGCCCCGTCAAATTCTCCGATGTTCCTGATAAATATTGGGCGCGTCCATTTATTCTAGCTTTAGTCGATCGGAAAATCTTTGCTGATTTCACCGACAGCAAATTTCGTCCCGACGAACCGATAACGCGAGCCGAACTAGCCCGTTTAATTCAGCGAATGTCGGACAAAGAACCGCGCCGAAAACCGATTGATTTTAAAGACGTAAAAGACAAGAGTCCTGCGGCTCCTTCCATCGACAACAGCGTCAAAACCGGATATCTTAAAGGATACCCAAACAATGAGTTCCGTCCCGATAAACAAGTTCCCCGTGTAGAAGTAATCGCAGCTTTGGCGAGCGGTTTGAACCTGAAACCATCAACGAAAGCAACCAAAACCTTACAAGTTTATAAAGACAGAAAAAAAGTCCCGAAATGGGCCCTTGACAAAGTAGCAGCAGCCACGGAAGCGGGGATTGTTGTCAACCATCCGAAGCGCCAACTTTTGCAGCCAAATCGCACAGCAACTCGCGCTGAAGTAGCGGCCATGATTTACCAAGCTATGGCAAAACAAGGAAAAGTACCAGCTAAACCTTCCCAATACGTTGTGCGGCTTTAAAACGTAGTTGTCATTCTGAGTGTACAGCAACTCGCGCTGAAGTAGCGGCCATGATTTACCAAGCTATGGCCAAACAAGGAAAAGTACCAGCTAAACCTTCCCAATACGTTGTGCGGCTTTAAAACGTAGTTGTCATTCTGAGTGTAGCGAAGAATCTCAGAGATACTTCACTAACCGAAAGGCCACTCTTAGAATTAATTCCACGGAGCTTTGAGGCAGGGGTTTCAACCCCCTGCTGGACTGAGGGAAAGAGCGTTTACGAAAACCTTTACTCCCAAATATAGTTGAAGAGTAATGATTAGGGAAAGTATCTGTAAATCTCTTTCCGGTGCAGTATCCTGACGAAACAGACTACGCCATCATTAACTTTAATACCGATTCGGTAATCCCCCACTCTAACGCGATAGTAGTCTGCATCGCCTTTGAGTTTTTTAACATTGCTGACTTCATTTAATTTTTCTTACAGATGAAGGTTTAGCCGAGTTTATAACTGAATTATTGCTTGAACCAACGCCTTTACTTGCACCGGCAAAAAATGCGTTTATGGCAAGTTACACAGCAGATAAGAAAAAAAACTCATTTACCAAAGTTCAAATTAATTATGAAGCCGATCGAGTTCTACAATTATATTTCAAAACAAACACAAATCGCATATAAAAATGGTTTAAGATTATTTCTCCTGGTAATGACTCAATGCATAAAATCCATTCCCAAATAGCTCAATTGCGCGACAAAAACTGGCAGATTATACATTCTCTATGACAGCAGGAAGACAGGTAATTAGTGACAAGAAAGATTGGGGTACTCCCCAGAAGTATGTTGACGCTGTAAAAGAAGTTTTCGGCGGCGTTATTCATTTAGATCCATGCTCCAGTCCTTTTTCCATAGTTGGCGCAGTTGTAGAGTGTAGACTTCCAGAATATGATGGTCTATCAGAGTTTTGGACTTTTCCCACAATATACGTTAATCCTCCCTATGGTAATGATGTAAAACGAGGCACAAAAATTACAGATTGGTTTCGTAAATGTGAAGAAGCAAATAGAGTTTTTCAATCTGAAGTAATAGCGCTTGTACCAGTTGCTACTAACACAGGACATTGGAAAAAATATGTCTATGGTAAAGCCACAGCGATTTGTTTTCTCTACGATACGCGATTGAGATTTTTGGTAGATGGAA
>DPLL01000241.1:0-9178 GCA_003542015.1 Microcoleaceae cyanobacterium UBA9251
GGCTCTGGGTATTCTGTTTTTTATTGCATCTTCCTTCCTGCTTCTTCCAACTTCGGTCTTCCTTCCCGGCGTTACATCCCTGGAGCGAATCGGTTGTCGAACTGCTTGCTTCTACTATACAATTGTAGATTTTTTATTCGGTTCAGTAGACCATCTGTTTTGACTCTATTTCTAGCAAGCGCAGCAGTCTTTCATCGCCTCTGGCTTTGGCGGCTTGCAGTCGGCGATCGAGAATATTGCAGATATTGGCCCGGTGGACTTTCACTATATCCTCAACTGTTAGAGCTGATCTCACCGCTGCTACATCCTCATCGGCTTTTGGAGATCGGTTGGTGTGCTTAAGCCGATCGCGATCGCGTTGCTGCCAATCTTGGGCTTGTTGAGACCCCCGAAGGTGTCTGGGATAACGATAGTTCCAGTTGTGACCCCGATATTTGCCCGCGACTTCGCCTTCGATCATATCGACTGTGGGAATGTCGTAGTCGTAGTTAGAACCGCGATAAGAGAGTTTCATATTTTTTGCTCCTGATATTTATCTAAAAATGGTAGTCTGGTCAGGCAAGATTTTGCCTGGTAAAAACGTTTTAGTTTCTGTATTATATTTTACCATTTGTTTAAATAACCAGGGAAGTTAAAAAAAATTAATATTTAGAGGGGGAGAGGGCAGTAAAAAAAAAACCCGCCAGAGCGGGTTTAGAGGGTGAAGCTGAGGGTAGAAGTCGCACGAGCACCGATGAGAGTTGCACTCCAAACGAGTTGGGTGAGGGACTCCCACGCTCCCCAGCAACTAGCCGACAGTCACCTGATCGGTTTGCACGCCAGTTGCGCCCTCTTCAGCAGAGGCGATCGCCACCAACTTGTCGAGAATTTCCTGGCTGGGAACCTGGCCCTTGAGAACCACAGTACCGCTGAGCTGAGCCACCCAGACAGTTTCAATATCAGCAACTTCTGAATCGCCGTCAAAAGCCAAAGCAACGCGCTTCGCCAGCCCGCTTTCATCAAAATTACCGTCAGGGCCCACCTTCGCAGGAGCAATTGATTGCGACTCCGCCGCCTGTTGCACTACTTGTGCCATCGCTTGTGCCTGGGGTTCAGGCTTTTCGAGTCCGAATAGTCTTTGAAACCAACCCATCGTAGTAGATTCTCCTGACAATACACTTTTTACAAGATAGCTTGAGAATTCCCAAAGACTGGTAATTGTTGCAAAACTCATTCTTGAGTCTCGAATCTTAAATCCTTCTATGGTATGAGTATGTTGATGTTGCTATTTTATGTAGGGGACACCTAGTACCAGTCATCGACCTGTGCCAAATGATACAGAGGAGGCAGGCCCGCGCTTACTCGATCGCGCGAATTGTTCTAGTCAAAAAATGATTGTCCGATCGCGCCGATCATTCCCCGGACTTGAGATCACCCCTACAAAACCTTAGTCAAGTCTTGATAATATCGATCGGCTTCCGACCAATTCATTTTAAGTAACAATTCATCTCCCCATTGCAGTTTGAGACTAGGCTTGATTGCTTCCACACCCAAAGCACGAATAATCTCGCTACCCACAGCTTTCGCCAATAGCGGCGGCACAGAATTTCCAACTTGTCGAAATCCATGCCATTTTGTGCGGTGAAATCTGAACCAATCAGGGTAAGAATGCAGCCGCGCGGCTTCCCTGACAGTGATGCAGCGAGGTGTTTGCGGGTGAATTGGTCTGGGAGAAGTAAAAGCGCCTCTACCCCTGTCAGTTCCGGCTCTGAGAGTGTTGCAAACTCCTTCAGGATGCAGCTTGTAAAAACGACTGATCGGCTCCTTTTCGCCCTGTGGAGTAGCAGCAAACCTTGCCATACATTCGGGGGAGTGTTGGGTTCGCCAACTTGAGGAGAGGATGCGTCGATCGAATTCTCGATCGTAAGAATAATCATCATCCAAGTAGTCAATTTGGCGCAGGATACTGGCGTAACTGCTGGACTTTCCGTACTCGGCAATTATCGAATCCCCGTACAATAACTCGCTATAGTTGTCCACTTCTGGCAAATCTCCAATTGCATCCCAAACTGTCGGGACCGCAGGTAAATTAGGAGCTTTTTTAGGGCGTTTTAAAATTTTAGTTTTTGCCTTCGCTCTGGGTAAGAAAGTAATGGGCTGAGGGTATTTTGGCAACTCATATTTTTTCTTGCATCCGATGAGAAATAATCTTTTCCGAGCTTGGGGTACTCCGTAGTGAGCGGCGTTGAGAACCTGATATTTTTCTTCTACTTGATAGCCGGCTTCTAGAAAAGAGCTAATTAAAATATTGAGTAATTGTTTATGTTCTCCTGCTGTAATTCCCGGCACATTTTCCATTACAAAAAACTTGGGTTTTAGTTCCAAAACCAAGCGGTGAAAGTGAAAAATCAGAGAATTTCGCGGGTCATCCACATCGCGCTTGCCCATCAGTGAAAATCCTTGACAGGGCGAACCGCTGATTACTACGTCTATTTCGCGCCTGCCGATCGCCGAATTTTTCCGAATTTCCGAGCCGGTAAGCAGTGCCACATCTTTACACAAAATAGAGCATAGCGGGAAATTAAACTCGTGGGTAGCGCAGTGAATTGGGTCAATTTCCACAGAAGCAAGTACATCAAAACCTGCTTGTTCAAAGCCCAGAGTCATGCCGCCGGCACCAGCAAATAAATCAACAGCGATCGGTCGCTTTTTCCGATTGCTTGACATAACCTTTTATCACCAAATTTATTTTAATTTGCTCTGTTTAATTTGAGATATTTCATAATTTCTGAAGCCGCGCGATCGCAGACGCCCACTTCTCCCAAATGTTCCCGCATTTCCCGATAACCAGCTAAAGTTTGCTGACGTCGATCGGCATTTAACAGCAATTCTACGGCGTGGGAAACTAGATTTTCCGCAGTCGCCTCATCTTGCAGTAATTCCGGTACGATCGACTTCATTTGCACCAAATTAGGCGGGGACATAAAAGGAATCGAAAATTTGAGGATATGGCGAGCAATCCAAGCTGTAATTGGACTGACACGGTAGACGACAACTTGCGGAACATCCAGCAAAGCTATCTCCAAATTAACAGTACCAGATTTAGTAATAGCGAGATCGGCAGCAGCTAAGATTTCCAGGGTTTGATTGTCTAAAAGGGTAGCCCGCAAGCCATAATGCTCGATCGCCCGTTCGATCGCGTCGCGGTATGCTTCCAGAGCAAGCGGAATCCAGAAATGAACTTGAGGCAATTTAGCTTGAATAATTTGAGCAGCCTCAAATATGACAGGCATCAGGTACGACAGTTCTTGGCGTCTAGAGGCAGGAATTAGAGCGATAGACACCTGTTCCGGCCCAATTCCCAAAGTTTTGCGGGCAACTTCGCGGCTAGGCGCAGACTGCATTCTATCCACCAATGGATGACCAACCCAACTGACTTTGGCTCCTTTTGCTTGGAAATAACGAGCTTCTTCGGGAAAAATTGCTAAGATGCGATCGCAAATATGGACAATTAGAGAAGTATTGCGAGGAGAAATCGACCAAACCCACTCTTGAGGAGCAATAAACCAAAGCACAGGTAGCGAAGGCAAACAGCGGCGGATGTAGCTACCAATACCAAGATTTGGAGTTAAATAATCAATCAATACAACCGCATCAGGAGGGAATTGTTTCAAGTATTCTTTAGCTTTTTGCTGAACTTTTATAGTTGGCAAAATATACGGCAGTGATTCTATAATTCCCATCGAACCAATGCCCACAGTATCAGCTAAAATAGTAGCGCCAGCTTCCGCCATGCGCTGGCCGCCCAATCCAACAATTTCTAACTCTAAACCAGCGGCCACAGCTTGACGTTTTAGAGCAGTAACTAACAAAGCCCCTTGCAAATCGCCAGAAACCTCACCAGTGCTAATAAAAATTTTCATAAACTCCTCAATATCCTCGGTAAAGTGCGTCAGAAAAAAACTGTTTGAGCTGGGTCAAGGCTTAAAACTGACGCACCCTACAGCTTCCTTCTTTTCTTTTTCTTCTTCTACCTCTTCCTTCGTGTCCTTCGCGTCTTCGCGGTTCAATAATCCTAATTCTTCAGACCCGAAAGAAGTAATATAAGCCTCATTCACTTTTTCCCAGGAATCAAACCGCGTCGAGGTTTAGTGACCGACTCTTGTACAAATGTCCGCAGGTGCTGCAAGTGGTGATTTTCCGGCAATAAATCCAACTGTTCTAAAGCTTGATTTAGGGTGTAGCCCGATCGATATAGAATCCGAAAAGTCTTCTTCAAAACTTCTAAATCTTCTGCTGTCAAACCAGCGCGTTGCAGACCAATTTTGTTAAGCGATCGCACTCTGGAAGGATTGCCTTCGATTAACATATAAGGAGGGACATCTCGATCGATGCGGCTCAAGCCGCCCACCATAGACAAGCGGCCGATATGCACAAACTGGTGAACCCCCAAAACACCGCTCAATCGAGCCTGAGACTCAATTTTAACGTGTCCGGCCAAAGCCACAGCATTAGCAATAATTACTTGATCGGCGATCGAACAATTGTGACCCACATGAACATAAGCCATCAATAAATTATTATTGCCGATCGTCGTGCTTTCCCCCGGTTGAGTAGCCCGATTAATTGTCACATATTCCCGAATCAAATTATCGTCGCCAATATTCACCCTAGTTAGAGAACCCTGATACTTTAAATCTTGAGGTTCCAAACCAATAGCCGCACCGGGAAAAATTTGATTGCGAGCGCCTATTTCTGTTAGCCCATCAATAATTGCATGAGCACCAATCTTAGTTTGTGGCCCGATTTTAACTCTTTCCCCAATTACAGCATAAGCTCCCACTTCTACAGTCGAGTGAAGTTCAGCGCGGGGATGAATCACAGCAGTTGGGTGAATCAAAGTAAGCATTTGTTATTAGTCAGTAGTCAGTAGTCAGTAGTCATTAGTCAGTTGTCAGTTGTCAGTTGTCAGTTGTCATTAGTCAGTTGTCAGTTGTCATTAGTCAGTTGTCAGTTGGCTGTTGTCAGTTGGCTGTTATTAGCTGCTAATTAGTCATTACGAATTAGCCATGCCCAATGCCCAATGCCCAATGCCCAATGCCCAATGCCCAATTTAATCTACCATCGAAAACATCAATTCCCCTTCACAAGCTTTTTGGCCGTTAACTTCAGCGCGAGCCTGCATTTTTCCGAAGCGGCGGCGTTTTACCCACAGCAATTCTACAGTCATCAGCAACTGATCTCCTGGTACAACCGGACGGCGGAACTTAACTTTATCAATCCCAGCAAACATCCACAATCCTTTGTCTATATCCGGCAACTGACTGAGAACAATACCACCAACTTGAGCCATCGCTTCTACAATCAATACTCCAGGCATAATCGGCCTTCCTGGAAAATGCCCTTGAAAATGTGGTTCGTTGAAAGTCACATTTTTAATTCCTACCGCCCGCACTCCGGGCACATAATCAATAATTTTGTCTACCAGTGCAAAAGGATAGCGGTGAGGCAATAATTTCTGAATTTCTTCCACAGTAAAAGTGGATTTAAGTATTGCAGAATCCCGCTCGTTCTCGGTTTGAACGGATTCAGAATCAGCAGTATTGATGGTGTTAACTTCAGTCAGCGTGGACATTTATTGAGTATTTTTGAGTGTGGTAAAAACGCGACGAATCGCGTGTTGGATTGTGAATCTGGTGAGCCCTACAGCCCGCCTGGGGTTGAAACCCCTTGCTAATAGCTAAAGTCCATTTTCAGTGGACTGCAATCTTAACGGAGCACCTGTTTTTTTTCTAACTTGTCTCTAGGGTTGCTAGAGCTTGGGAGTTCAGGGCTAAGCCCAGTTGGACGTGGAGGTTGTGACTGGCTTTGTAAGCCACGTAGTGAGCTTTTGGCCAAGTTCCCAGCAGACTGAGATCGCCTACTAAGTCTAGGATTTTATGGCGTACTGGTTCATTTGTAAATCTCAAGGGCGGGTTGAGCCAGCCGGAGCGATCGCAAACTAAGGCGTTATCTAGGCTACCACCTTTGATCAAACCTGCTTGTCGCAGTTGGTCAACTTGGCGGGCCAGTCCAAAAGTCCGAGCCGGGGCGATCGCACTTACAAAACTTTCTACCTCTGGCGACCAACTGTACCATTGATTGCCGATCGCGGGTTCATCAAAATCAATTCCGTAGCTAAACCGAGTTTCCGCAGCAGGTAAAGCGGCCACAAAAGCATCACCATGACGCACCCAAACGGGATTGAGAACCGGGGAATTTAGCCCGTTTTCGGCTGGGTGTACCAATTCTTGGGCGACTAATCCCACACGGGCGATCGCCTCCACCCAAACCAGGGCAGAACCGTCCATTAGAGGCACTTCCGGGCCATCAACCTCAATTCGAGCATTATCCGCTCCCATGCCAGCCAAAGCCGCCAAGAGATGCTCTACAGTGCGGATTTGAGCATCTATACCTGCGAGTTCAGTGGAAAGTGCAGTCTGACAAACCGCATCAATTTTGGCAGGAATGATCGGAGCCCCTGGTAAGTCAATTCTGACAAAATAGCGGCCTTCCCCAACCGCAGCAGGCAAAACTCGGACGCGAGTTTGTTCGCCACTGTGCAAACCAATTCCTGATAGTTCAAATTCAGATTTTAGGGTGTGAATAGTCATTTGGAAGAAGGAATAAGGAAGAAGGAAGTTATACCAATTTAATGGGTCGTTGCACATATTCCGATCCCCCTAAATCCCCCTTAGGTCGGGGGACTTTGATNNTATGCAGCTTCATAAAAAATTGGTATTAACCGTAGTTAACTCCTTAACCACATCCTAAGATGTGCTTAATGCCCTCGACTACAGCCACCACAGCCGCGATATCTAAAAATGACTGGAATGGCACTATTATCGAGGTGATGCTAGCTCCAATTGCAAGACCTCCTAGAACCTTTACTACTGCGGCGGGTATCATAATTGACATAGATGGCACACTAGCTGTAGCAGCAAAGGTTAAAAGTCCCCCCATTAGAGCAATGATCGCGATTAACTCCGACAGTCCGACAGTATGACAAGAGCTAGTTTCTGCTAACAGCATTTGAGTAAATTGCAATAACAGCATCGAAAAAAATAGACTCATCTTGTGCTGGTGTAAGGTTATATAGGATTGTAGCAGCCACAAGATTGTCACTTAACTGGTTCTCAGGTATAGCCTGGGAACCAATTAAACTAATAACCAATAACCAATAACCAATAACTAATGACTACTGACTACTGACTAATGACTCTTCGTTAATTAGAATCTTTCCCCAATCCCAAAGTGAATCTGATTATCGCCGCTGTCGTTGATACCGTAATCGATCCGGATCGGCCCTAACGGAGATTGAATCCGCACGCCGAGGCCGTAGCCATAACCGCTACCAGGTTTTTTCCTGATACCGGCTGGATCGCCGGGGACATCTTTGCCCGTGCCAAAGTCAGTACCAGCGTCCACAAATAGCGCTCCGCCGATAAATGAAATAATCGGGAAACGGTACTCAACGCTGGCTTCTAGGAAGCTGCGGCCTGCTCCCATGTCGCCTTCGTTGTATCCCCGGACGGAGTTAGCGCCACCCAAGGCAAAAGCTTCGTAGGGAGGCAAATCTCCGAAGATGGTGCCGCCTTTAAAACTAAATGCCAAGGTTTGAGGGCCGGGGCTAAAGTTGGTGTACTTGACTGGGAGGTAAAAGCTGTAGCTGGCCCGCAGGCGGTTCATTAGGATGCTGCCGGAACCTACAGGAATCGACTGTTCGACGCCAAACCTGAGCAGGGAACCGCTGGTGGGCCGCAGGGGGTCGTTGCGTCGATCGCGCACAGCACCTGCTTGGAAGGTTGTCAAGTCGTCGGAACCGGAATTGCTAAAACTCAACAGGTTGCCGAGTTCGTCTTTGGATTCGCGTCGGATTTTGCGATCGGTAATTGAAATCCGCTGGTACTGCAAGCCGACAGAAGCCGTCCACTCAGAATCGGCAAAAGGATTGCGTGACAGGGGACGAGTAAAATTGATGCCGCCACCGGTGCGGATGATGCGGGGTCGATCGCCATTGGGTAGGAAGACTTCGCGATCGCCACCGTCAAAAATCACACTGATCGATTGTCTTCTAAACGCATTAACCGTATAAGAAGTCCGATAAGGATCGCCCGCAATCCAAGGATCTGTAAAACTCAAGTCAAACAGATTTTGGCGTTCCCCGATTTGCACCTCAGCGCCCAACTTCTGGTTCCTACCCCCCAAGTTTTGCTGCTGGTAACTCACCGTACCGAACAAACCCGTAGCGGAACTCAAACCCGCACCCGCCGCCAGAGAACCAGTATTTTTCTCAATCACATTGACAATTACCCTTGCCTTACGGGGGTCAGCCGTTCCCGGTTCCAGAGCAAGTCGCACGTCTTCAAAAATCCCCAAACCAAAAACCCGCCTCAAATCCCTTTCCGCTTTCGTGCGGTTGAATATGTCTCCGGGCTTGAGTTCTACTTCGCGGGTGATCACAAAGCGGCGAGTATTGCCGCCAATGGGCTGACCGGTGGCATCCGTTGCTTCTCCCTCCTTATTCAGGAAGCGGATATCGACCGATTCGATTTGGCCTTCTGCCACTAGGAGTGTTACTTTCCCGTCGTCGGCTACTTGTGGGGCATCAGTTATTTGGCCTAACACAAAGCCGTTATCTTGATACCACTTATTAATTTTTTGTACACCCTCCTCAAAGCGGCGGAGGTTGAGAATTTTGCCGTACTGTTCGCGGAAGCTGTCGTCAATGACGCTTTGGGGGAGCACTTGCTGGCCGGTGATTTGGACTCCCCGCAGCACTGGATTTGCCTGCACGATAAAAGTCACCCGCACGCCCAAAGGGGTGTCTTCCGGTACGGCCCGCACATTTCTGAAAAAGCCCGTAGCAAAAATAGCATTAATGTCTTGTTGCAGTTGGGTGCGGTTAGTCGTGCGTCCCGGTTGGGTGCTGATGACTCGGTAAATCTCACTTTCCAGGTCGGACGTCACCCCGCTGACTTTAACTTCTGCCACTAGGACTTGCGGCCCAGCCGCAGGCGTGGGTGCGGGGCTTTGTCTGGGCTGCGGTGTCGGGGCTGAGGGCAATGAGGGCAGGGTGTTAGCGGGAGGTGTTGCAGGGGCCGGTCTAGTTGGGGCCGGTCTAGTTGGAGCCGGTCTAGTTGGAGCCGGTCTAGTTGGA
>DPLL01000241.1:9344-9508 GCA_003542015.1 Microcoleaceae cyanobacterium UBA9251
GCGGGAGGAACGGCGGCCGACACCTTCTCTGCTGATTCAGAGTAGGATGTTTGGCCGCTTGCAGAATTTGATAACCCGAATGTTGCTGAGACAGTAAAAACTGCCACCAATACAGCAGATAAGCGCATTTTTGTTCACTTTTTTGGAATCCACACACCACATTA
>DPLL01000244.1 GCA_003542015.1 Microcoleaceae cyanobacterium UBA9251
CCACAAGAAAATTCAGTTTTTGTGGAACAGGCATCTTGCCTGTTCTTGAGAACATAGTAAGACTGGATCAAAATTCAACAGGGGCATTTCTGATGACACAACCGATCGAACTTTCCGCGACAACCTGACAAAATTATCAACTGAAGAAATAACAGGATTTGTGTCCCTTGTAGTCGAGTCTCGATCCCCCTAAATTTCCCGTAGTGCTTGCGCCTAATTTACCCTCGAAAATCCCCCAAAGCTTTCAATGCAAACTGTGGCAAAGCTAACATCCTGCGCCAGCGCCAAGGTTCTTGATAAAGCCGATACAACCATTCTAAATGATTGTCACAAAACCAAGCCGGCGCGCGAGTTTTTGTACCAGCCCAAATATCGAAACTGCCGCCAACTCCCACCCAAATAGACTGAGGACAAAGGTGTCGGTGTTTGGCAATCCAAAACTCTTGGCGCGGCACTCCCAAGCCGACAAAAATAAGTTTTGGCTGCATTTCTTTCAGGCTTTGATGCAATTCTTTTTCTTGATCGGGCGAGAGATAGCCGTGATCAGAAACGATCGACAATCCCTGAACCCGTTGCTGCCAAGTTTCCGCCGCTGCGCCCGCAACTCCGGGGGAACCTCCAAAGAAAAATATTGGTTCAGAATTAGGCAATTTTCCGGCTGCTTGCAACAGCGATTCTGCTAATTCTATCCCCGGATACCGCTGTGCCGATTTGCCACGCAGCCGCAAGTATAGCACCACTCCCGAACCATCGGGAATCACGAGTTCGGCTTCTCGGATTATACCTGCTAAAGCCTGATTTTGCTCGGCTTGCATCGCCATTTCAGCATTCAACGTCACCACATGACTTCCCAAGCCTTGATGCAGGCGCTCGATCAGCCAACCTGCGTAATCATCTAAGATGTGAACTGGTAATCCCAGCACTGAAAATTGCGGGCGCGATCGATCCATATTGCCTTCTTTGAGATTCCTACACACCGAGTTCTTTAAATCAGCTTAATATTAGCATTCAATGCTAAGCTTTTTCTGCCCATTCAAAAATTCAAGTAGGGGCGATCGCACTTATGCAACAATTTTCAAAGGCGATCACCCCGGCTGGCGACTCATCAGCTATTCGCACTTTTTCACAGAGCCGTCGGCGTACCATTCCAGTGGCACTAACTCAATTTTACCATTAACTTTGACTGTAGTATAGACTATTTTTACGAAAGGAACACTGTTATTATTGTTGTTACGACAAGACATGGCGACGATCTCCTTGTGTTTGTAGAAATTGATACTTTAATAAAATCTGAATTCTGCTCTACCTAGATTTTTGGGGAATCAGATTGAGTCAACATTACTGTCAACCCCGAACAAATCAGGAAATGTGACAATCTGGCGCTCAAAGATTAGAAAGCGAGAGTTGCACAGAACGATCTAATTTCTGATATATTTAAAAGTCTATTCACCGCAACCGATCTAGCATCAGGAAAAAAAAGGAAAACGAAATGGCGATCGCAGCAACTCAGCGACAAACCAGGTTAGATTATTACTACCAGCAAATCAAAAGCGTCATTCTCAAGCGTCAGAACCCAATTACGGGTTTGCTGCCAGCGAGTACAGCCGTTAACGCTCACGGCGACTACACCGATGCTTGGGTGCGGGATAACGTTTACAGCATTCTCGCAGTTTGGGGTTTGGGTTTAGCTTACCGCAAGATAGACGGCGATCGGGGCCGCACCTTTGAGCTCGAACAAAGCACAGTCAAATTAATGCGCGGCTTGATGTTTGCGATGATGCAGCAAGCCAACAAAGTAGAAAGTTTCAAAAATACTCAATCGCCCTTAGATGCCTTACACGCAAAATACAATACCCAGACGGGAAGTATTGTTGTAGGCGATGACAAGTGGGGACACTTGCAGTTAGACGCTACATCTATATTTCTGTTAATTCTTGCTCAAATGACGGCTTCGGGGCTGCACGTAATTTTTACAATTGATGAAGTCAATTTCGTGCAAAATTTAGTTTACTATATTGGTAGATCCTACCGCACGCCGGATTACGGAATTTGGGAAAGAGGTCATAAAATTAATCGTGGCAATGCAGAATTAAATGCCAGTTCGGTTGGCATGGCAAAAGCAGCCCTGGAAGCAATCAATGGATTAGATTTGTTCGGAGTTAGAGGCTCTCAGGCCTCTGTAATTCACGTTTTGCCAGACGAAATTGCCAGAACTCGCATAACTTTAGAATCGCTTTTGCCTCGCGAATCTAGTTCAAAAGAAGTAGATGCCGCTTTATTAAGCGTGATTAGTTTTCCGGCTTTTGCGGTTGAAGACAAAGAATTAGTTGAACGGACGAGAAATAAAATTATTGACAAATTGCAAGGAAACTACGGCTGCAAGCGGTTTCTGCGGGACGGGCATCAAACAGTGTTAGAAAATGCCGATCGCCTGCACTACGAACCCACAGAATTGAAGCAGTTCGAGAACATTGAATGCGAGTGGCCGCTGTTTTTCACCTATTTACTATTAGACGGCATCTTTGAGGGAAATCAGTCACAAGTACAATATTACCAGCAGCGTTTAGAAGCTCTCGCAGTCGAGCGAAATGGTTGGCAACTGCTACCAGAATTGTATTACATACCAGCCGAAAAAATAGAAGCCGAAAAGTTAAATCCCCGCAGCCAACAGCGCTTACCAAATGAAAATATTCCCCTAGTTTGGGCGCAAAGCTTGTATTTTCTCTGTCAATTGCTGAACGAAGGATTAATCGCAATTGGCGATATCGATCCCCTGGGACGACACCTCTGTGTCGGCCGGCACAGAGAACCAAGCGTGCAAATTGCGCTGTTAGCTGAAGACGAAGATTTGCAAGCAGAATTAGCGGCTAACGGAATTGCCGCCCAAACACCAAAACAAGTAGAACCAATTCAAGTTCGCCAAGCCAAAGAATTATCGGCTGTGTACGCGCAAATTGGACGCAATGACCAATTAGGTTTAACCGGCAGGCCCGTCCGTAGGCTGAGGAGTTTAACAACTTCAAGAGTGTTTAAAATTCGCGGAGAGGCGATCGTATTTCTGCCATCTTTTTTGGACAGACAAGAGTTTTACCTAACTCTAGATTACCATTTTCTCGTAGCTAAAATCAAAAGTGAACTAGCTCACATTCACCGCCACTGGTATCAGTTGGGACGACCTACAGTCACGCTGATGCTGACTCATACCATGCTGGAAACTGGCCGGGAAGCTTTGTTAGAATTGATCAAGGAACTCCGCGACGGACACTGCAATAATACGCCAATCAAANNTTATAACCCTGAGAAAACTTGGCCTTTGGGTCACACCCAAGAATTTAAACTGGAGTGTGAAACTAATACTGAATTATTGCTCAACAGCCTGCGGCGTTCCGAAAATTTGTACGAACAAATTGAGTTGCTGCACACGCTAGTTCGTCTCAAAGGAATAAATTTTGATACGGGATTTGGAGGTTGGGGAGAAACAGTTAAAGTGGCGGATTTACTCAACGAAGTTTATACTAAAGCTGGAGAAAGTTCGCAATCCAAAATCCAGTGGGCCGTCATCCGCCACGCCGCCGGTTTGCTGGATAAAGTTGATATTAGCTTGTCGGATGCAGTCACGGATATTTTGGTGCGACAAAAGCAGATTGCTGTGGGAAAAGCTTACAGCGAAGATTCGGTGATTTCGCGCCCTGGTTCCTACACCGAAGTGATGGACAAAATTCGCCAATTCTGCGGAGAAGACATTCGCGATCGGGTTCTAACCCAAGAAATTCTGATCTACCTCGGCTTGCTAATTAAAGCCGAACCGCAGTTATTTAAAGGGTTGCTGACGCTGAGAGTTAGCTATTTTATTCTGCTGTTAACTAGCGAATTGGCCCGCGAATTGGGAGTTACGCAGAATGAAGCTTACGAACATTTAATGCAGTTAAGTCCCTTTGAAATCAAAAATCGCCTGCGTCAAGTTTTGACAGAATACGAGGAAATGAACCAAATCCTCAAACAGCAAGAATCCCTGCGCGTCAAACAATCGGAAACAGAGATAGAATGGGTAGTCGCGCCAGTTTTTGAAGAACCAAAAATGCCTGCGGGGGGATGGCGCAGAAAGCGGCAAATGGAAGGCGCAGTTAATCGCGTACCCAAGGATTTTTATCCGAATGTTTGGGGACTGCTGCGGCACTGCAAAGGCTTGATAATTGGCGACAAATTAGAGCGGCGCAATCGGTTAGATAGTGAGATCATTTTATCGGAAATGACCCCGGGCGAAAAGAATTTCGCGCTACAAATCGAGCATTTGCTGAATAAAATTGTCGCGCCCGAATACCGACAAGTCAATATTGAGGCGCTGATGGAGTTATCTGCGATCGCCCAACGCAACCCCAACTTGCAAATCGAAGAATACATCGTCTTAGATGTGTTAGTCGGTCACGCGGTGCGCCTGAATTGGCAAGGAAAACACCCGGAAAGAGCCGATAAGTACGACGAAGACAAAGCGACGGCTTGGCAAGCATTTTACAACACTTCGCCCTACGTTTGCGCGAGTCACGTGCTGGATGCTTTCCGATTCTTGACGAAGTTTGGATAGACAGGAATCAAGCAAGCGTGTCACACTAAAATCGAATTGTAGGGTGCGTCAGATGAAGTTCTATAAAGATTATCGAGGTTTTCCAATCTGACGCACCTTACTCAAATCGAATTGTTTATGCTTTTGCAAATTGGCTGAATGCTTTGGGATTGAAGTTAACAGTTGCTGTTACTCAAGAGGAGAAAGGGGAAGAAGAAGGTTTGATTTTGGGCGATCGCTCTTTTTGTTAACCGCAGATGAACGCTGATGAACGCTGATGGGAAATGGTGTTATTAATATCCTTATTTTAATTTACAGGTTTGCAGTAGCCCAGAAGCGCTACTACAAACCCCAAACTACAAAACCCCTTTAGAACTCGGAATCCGGCTGGCGCGCCGTGGATCGATTTCTACAGCCATCCGCAAAGCCCGCGCAAAGGCTTTAAACGCAGCTTCCACAATATGATGGGAATTTCCGCCCTGCAACTGTCGAATATGCAGTGTCATTTGACAGTGATTCACCACCGCCGAAAAAAACTCTTTCACTAACTCGCTATCGTAATTACCAATCCGCTGATTGGGAATCTGCAAATTGTAACTTAAGTGAGGCCTTCCCGAAAAATCTAGCACTACCTCAACTAAAGCTTCATCGAGGGGGGCGATGAAATGTCCGAAACGAGAAATGCCCGATCGATCCCCGATCGCTTTTGCTAGGGTTTGTCCTAACGTAATTCCCACATCTTCGTTGGTGTGGTGATCGTCAATGGCTAAATCGCCGATCGCCTGGACATCCAAATCGATCAATCCGTGAGAAGCAATCTGATCCAACATATGGTCTAAAAACGGAATTCCCGTGGCGGCTTTGCAAGTTCCCGAACCGTCGAGATTCAGGCTAACATTGACATCGGTTTCCAGTGTTGTGCGCTTCACGGAGGCGGCCCTGGGCTGGTTAACTGAATTTACAGGAGGAAGA
Source organism: Microcoleaceae cyanobacterium UBA9251 (assembly GCA_003542015.1). Lineage (GTDB taxonomy): Bacteria > Cyanobacteriota > Cyanobacteriia > Cyanobacteriales > Microcoleaceae > Microcoleus. The sequence goes on from DPLL01000244.1 coordinate 5,534, forward strand.
GAAGGGCGATCGATTATCTCCATAAGTCGCAATTGGTCATTCATTAGTAATTAATTAGTAATTTGGGATTAGCAGTTTTCCAGCAGACAGTGAAAATCGAACAGTCAACTGTCAACTGTCAACTGTCAACTGTCAACTGTTTGCAAGCTGTTACATTCCCATGATTTCGTAACCAGAATCCACATACAAAATCTGACCGGTAATCCCGCTAGCCAGATTGCTGCACAGAAAAGCCGCAGCATTTCCTACTTCCTGTTGAGTCACCGTGCGCCGCAGGGGGGCGACTTCCTCAACGTGGTGAATCATGTCCAGAATTCCGCCAACTGCTGAGGAAGCTAAAGTCCGAATCGGACCCGAAGAAATCGCATTTACCCGAATATTTAACGGGCCGAGTTCCGCCGCCAGATAGCGCACATTCATTTCCAAAGCGGCCTTCGCAATTCCCATCACGTTATAATTAGGAATTACCCGGACGCCACCCAAATAAGTCAAGGTGACAATACTGCCGCCTTGGGCCATCAGCGGTTTAGCAGCCGCACAAAGCCGCACTAGGGAATAAGCGCTAATATCCAAAGCATTAGAGAAACCTTGCCGCGAAGTGTTGCTGAAGTCTCCCGATAGTTCGTCCTTGCCGGCAAAAGCTAAACAGTGAACCAGAATATCTAATTTGCCCCACTTTTCGGCGATCGTCTCAAAAGTAGACTCAATTTCGCTCTCATTTTGGACATTGCAGGGCAGATACAGACTGGGATTGAGTGGTTCCACGAGTTCAGCGACTTTCCGCTCGTGCTTGCCTTTCTCGTCCTTCAAATATGTGATGCCGAGGTTGGCTCCTGCTTTGTGGAGCTGCTGAGCAATGCCCCAGGCGATCGAGCGATTGTTGGCAATGCCCGTAACAAGAGCATTTTTTCCGGTCAAATCTATCATCGGTAGTTTATTCTAGAAGCAACTTGCACCGTTCTCATTCGCTATACAGGACAACCCCGCCTGTTTAGACACAACTGATTCAGATTTAACTGATTCAGACACAATTGAGACACAATTGAGACACAATTGAGACACAATTGAGATTAATTTGGCTGTGGAGCTACAAGGGGGCGGAATTGAGAAAGTTAAGAGAAGGGCTAGATTTAATCATACAGTGTGTGCTTACCTTAACATTGAATGGAAGTAACTGAATCCCTGGATACAGGAGGTTGGGAAGTATATTTACTGAATAATGTTAATTTTCAACTTACAGAGCATTGATTAGTACAAAGGATCAGGTCGTGACCCATGATAGACCGCTAGCAGCCGTGTTCCGCCAAATCAGTGGCGGGGCGTTTCCACCCATTGTGGAAACCTTTGAACGGGGCAAGACAATTTTTTTCCCTGGAGACCCGGCTGAGCGCGTCTACGTTCTCATTAAAGGTGCTGTGAAGCTCTCCAGGGTGTATGAAGCAGGAGAAGAAATTACAGTCGCCCTCCTGCGCGAAAACAGCGTATTTGGGGTGCTGTCTCTGATTACGGGACACCGCTCCGACAGGTTTTACCACGCGGTAGCCTTTACGCCGGTGGAATTAATCTCACTGCCGATCGAACAAGTCGAGAAAGCCCTCAAGGAAGACCCTGAACTGTCAATAGTGATGCTGCGGGGACTTTCATCTCGGATTTTGCAAACTGAGATGATGATCGAGACGCTGGCCCATCGAGATATGGGATCGAGACTGGTCAGCTTTTTGCTGATTCTGTGCCGGGATTTTGGCGTGCCTGGTACTGAGGGGATTACGATTGATTTGAAGCTGTCCCATCAGGCGATCGCAGAGGCGATCGGCTCAACGCGGGTAACGGTGACTCGTTTGCTGGGGGATCTCAGACAAGAAAAAATGATCTCGATCCACAAGAAAAAGATCACAGTCCATAACCCGGTGGCTTTAGGCCAGCAATTCACTTGACGCCGAGAAAGTATAGGATTATGGATTTGGGATTTTAGATTCAATCCAAAAATCCCAAATCCATAATCCCAAATCGGAATGACTGCTGGATACATCCTAGTATTTGTAATTTTAGTTTTAGGGGGTGTGATCGCTACTGTTAGCGATCGCCTTGGGACAAAAGTCGGCAAGGCAAGATTGAGCTTGTTCAAACTTCGCCCCCGCGATACTGCTGTTGTGGTGACAGTGATGGCTGGTAGCATTCTGTCAGCCACAACTCTTGGCATCCTGTTTGCTACTAGCAAGCCACTACGAACGGGGGTTTTTAGAATAGATGAAATTCAAAAAAGACTCAATAACGCCCGCAGAGAACTCAATCAAGCCACGCAAGAGAAAAATCGAGTTGAAACTGAATTAGGTCAAGCTAGGGCTGCTCAAGCGCAAGCTAGAGGCAATTTAGAGGAGATTAATCGTTCGTTGCAGGCAGCTAATGCGGAACAAGCTAAGACACAAGCAAAATTAAACTCGCTGCGAACCCAACTTAATAGCGTGGAAGCCGCTAAGTCTAAAACTGAAAAGCAATTAAGTGAGGTGGAAGCGGCTAAATCCCAGACTGAAGAACAATTACTCAGTGTGGAAGCGGCTAAATCCCGCATGGAATCACAATTGAAGATGGTGGAAACAGCGCGGGCGAGTACAAAATCTCAGCTCGATCGCACTGAGAGTCAATTGAACACCGTTTCTGCTCAAAAAACGAGTCTGAGCTCGGAAATCGCGCAACTACAAGGGGAGCGCCAACAGTTAATCGAGCAACGAGAGCAGGTAAAAACTCAAATTGCTCAGCGAGACGCAGAAATTTCTAAGCGCGATCGAGAAATTGCTAAGCGAGACGTAGAAATTGCTAAGCGAGACGCAGAAATTACCCAGCGAGAGGGAGAAATTGCTAAGCGAGAGGGAGAAATTGCTAAGCGAGACAAGGAAATTGTTTCGCGCAACGAATTAATTGCTCAGCGGGATCAGGAAATTGCTCAGCGGGTGCAAAATCTTGCCGATCGCGATCGAGCTATAGTCGATCGAGACAAAGTGATTGCTGAGAGAGAAGCACTTTTGCAAACCTTAGCAGAGCAACAAACTAAACTCGAACAACAACAAGCTTTATTACAACAGCAAGTGCAAGTTTTGGAACGAGATTTTCAGGCAATTCGCGAGGGTACTGTGGCCATCAGGCGCGGTCAAATTTTAGCTGCGGGAGTTGTTCGCATCGTCGATCCAGCCTTAGCAAGTCGCGCCATCGATCGACTATTGCAAGAAGCAAATAAAACCACTGTTGAACTGATGCAGCCTGGAAATACAAAGGTTAAAGAGCAGGTAGTTCAAATTACTAATGCTGAAATTGAGCAACTAATTAATCAGATTAAAGACGGTCAAGATTATGTAGTCCGAATAGTCGCCGGCGCTAATTACCTGCGGGAAGAAAAGCGAATCAAAGTATTTGCAGAAGCCGAAATCAATCGAGTTGTATTCCGGGCTGGAGATGTGATTGTAGGGATTTCTGTCGATCCTGTTACCTCGACAGATGAACAGGTAAGACAGCAATTGCAGCAATTAATTGAAGCTTGTCAGTTTCGCGCTCGTTTGATTGGGGTTGTGGGCGGTAGAGTCCAAGTTGCGGATAATCGGATTGAAACTTTGGCTGGTTTTGTCGATCGCCTGCAACAATATGATAAACCTTTGGAGGTTCAGGCGATCGCCACTGATGTCACATACATTGCGGGCCCGCTGAAAATAGATTTAGTGGCTCTTGAGAATGGAGTCGTGGTTTTTCGGACTGGACAACAACCACCGGGCGGCCCAGATGTGAAAGTTAAATAATAAGTGCGATCGAATTATCGAATTATAGCAAAAATTTTGGGCGATCGAATTACAATTTTGCTTGACATTTTCGCGCCCTTGACATATCATTAAATCATGGGAATCCGTGCCGCCATATATATAGCAATCCTAGGGTGCGTCGCCACCAAAAATCTGGAAGCACCACCAACAATCTCACAGCGACGCACCCTACTACTAATGGATTTATACCAATTTAATGGGTCGTTGCACATATTCCGATCCCCCTAAATCCCC
>DPLL01000243.1:0-6318 GCA_003542015.1 Microcoleaceae cyanobacterium UBA9251
GATTAATCATTTTGCTTTTGATCGGAATTGATATTAAACTCATGTCTCCTAGCTAAATTCGGTTATAACTGAAATTGAGATCTGTTACCAATGCCCTACTGCTACTTAGTGGACTCTGTACGAAGCAGGCACTGAAAGCTAGAATAGCATTATATTGGCTGCAACTTTAAATAAAACAAAGCTATCAAATCAGGGAACAATGACTGAAGACTCCGATTTCTCCAATGTCGATCGAGAATTAGATGACACAATTTTAAGCTTCGCAGATATTCAGGCAGAACTCAACCTGCGCCACGCTACAGATGCTTTGCGAGATATCGTCGAACATCTGGATTTGACTCCCCAAGAGCGAACTGGACTGGAGCCGGAAATTGGCGGGTTGGAGAAAATGCTCGATAAGCTAGAGCGCGCTTGCGTCCAAATTGCTGTGTTTGGGATGGTGGGAAGGGGTAAATCTTCGGTTTTGAACGCCCTGTTGGGTCAAAATGTGTTTGAAACTGGCCCGACTCACGGGGTGACTCGCACGACAACTATTGGAGAGTGGGATGTCGGTGAGGGGATTGATGATAATTTGGGCGATCGATTTTCGCCGGTTATTTACCGTTTGTCGCAAGTTGAATTAATCGATACTCCGGGAATAGATGAAGTTGATGGCGAAACTCGCGAAATTTTGGCCCGCCGTGTTGCTAAACAGGCGGATTTGATTTTGTTTGTGGTTGCTGGCGATATTACAAAGGTGGAATATGAGGCTCTTTCGCAATTGCGGGAAGCCGGAAAACCGATGTTATTAGTATTTAATAAAATTGACCAGTATCCCGATGCAGACAGACTGGCAATTTATCACAAAATCCGGGACGATCGCGTGCGAGAGTTGTTATCTCCCGCTGAAATTGTGATGTCGGCAGCATCACCTTTGACGGCGAGTGCGGTGCGCCGTCCTGATGGCAGTATGGGCGTGAAAATGACTCGCGGTTTGCCACAAGTTGAGGATTTAAAGTTGAAAATTTTGGAGATTTTAGATAGGGAAGGTAAGTCTTTGGTGGCGCTGAATACGATGCTCTGTGCGGGAGATATTAATGAGCATTTGGTGCAGCGAAAAATGGAGATTCGAGATGATGCTGCTAACCGCATTATCTGGAATGGGGTAATGACTAAAGCGGTGGCGATCGCACTTAATCCAATTACTGTAATTGATATCCTCAGCGGTGCGGTAATTGATGTGGTGATGATATTAACTCTGTCTAAAGTTTACGGTATTGCGATGACGGAAGCGGGAGCGGTGGAATTGTTGCAAAAAATTGCAATTAGTATGGGGGGAATTACTGCGGGCGAATTGATCGCAAATTTTGGTTTAAGTTCGTTGAAAGGATTGTTGGGTTTAGCAACGCCGGCGACGGGGGGTTTGGCTTTGGGCCCGTATTTGTCTGTTGCTGTGACGCAAGCTGCGATCGGAGGGGTTTCTTGCTACGGAATTGGTCAAGTTACTAAGGCTTATTTGGCTAATGGTGCTTCTTGGGGAGATGATGGACCAAAGGCTGTTGTGAGCAAGATTTTGTCTTCTTTGGATGAGGATTCTATTTTAAATCGGATTAAGGATGAATTGCGGGCAAAATTGGATTTGGGAGACGAAGGAAGAAGGGTTCGGCAACGGATTCTGTAACGGATTTAACGGATGTCACGGATGGAAGTTCGGCAGCGGATTCTGTAACGGATTTAACGGATGTCACGGATGGAAGCCAGACGGAAGTTGGAAGAAAGTTTTAATTGTCCGATGCCCAATTCCCAATTCCCAATTCCCAATTCCCAATTCCCAATTCCCAATTCCTAATATTATGTTATTAACCATTTCGACAAATCGCGTCCCAGCTACAGATTTAGGTTATTTGCTACACAAACATCCCGAGCGCCATCAATGTTTTTCGATGACTTTCGGTTCTGCTAGCGTGTTTTATCCAGAAGCAAACGCAGAAAGGTGTACGGCGGCTTTATTGTTAGATGTCGATCCGGTGGGTTTGGTGCGGGGGAAGTCGAAATCGGACGATCGCCCTCTCGAACAATACGTCAACGATCGCCCCTACGTTGCCTCTTCGTTTCTGTCTGTCGCCCTCGCCAAGGTCTTTAGTACAGCTCTATCCGGTCGCTGCAAAGACCGCCCAGAACTCGCAGAAACCCCCATTCCTTTGACAGTTAATTTGTCGGTTTTGCCCTGTCGCGGGGGCGAAAAGTTTCTGCGGCAAATGTTTGAGCCGTTGGGCTATCATGTTGTTGCTAAATCCTTAATTCTTGACGCGCAATTTCCAGAGTGGGGCGCGAGTCCTTACTTTTCAGTGGAATTGCAAAATACAATTCGGTTGGCGGATTTATTAAGTCATCTCTACGTGCTAATTCCGGTGTTAGATGATGACAAACATTATTGGATAGGCGATGACGAAATCGAGAAGTTATTTCGTCACGGCGAAGGTTGGTTGAACGCACATCCGGCGCGGGGAAAAATTGCCGATCGCTATCTGAAACGCCAGCGCCGTCTAACGCGCATTGCTGTAGCACAGTTAACAGCAGCAGATAACATCGACGATGCGATCGAAGTTTCTCACCAGGAAGAAGAGGAAGTTGTAGAACGGCGAATTAGTCTGAACCAACAGCGTTTAGAATCTGTGATGGATGTTTTAAAAGCTAGTAATCCTAAGCGAGTTGTAGATTTGGGCTGCGGTGAGGGAAAACTGCTACAATTGCTTTTGAAAGAAAGTGCGATCGAACAAATTACCGGAGTCGATGTTTCCCACAGCGCCTTGGAAATTGCCACGGAAAGATTGCAAATCGATCGACTGTCTCCCGCACAGCAATCTCGCATTCAACTAATCCAAAGTTCGCTGATTTATCGAGATAGTCGCTTGACGGGTTTTGATGCAGCAGCGGTGATTGAAGTGATCGAACATCTGGATTTAGATCGGTTAGCGGCTTTCGAGCGGGTTTTGTTTGAGTTTATCAGGCCGAAAATTGCGATCGTCACAACTCCAAATATTGAATATAACGTGCGGTTTGAAAACTTGCCGACGGGCAAATTTCGCCACCGCGATCACCGCTTTGAGTGGACGCGGGCAGAGTTTCAAACTTGGGCTAATGGGGTTGCAGAACGGTTTGGATTTACGGTAGAGTTTCGGTGTGTGGGAACCGAAGATTTAGAAGTAGGTTCGCCTACGCAAATGGCAATATTCACCATTCGTACAGCTCTAAAACCGCGTGCAGGCTGGGAGGAAGCGTTTGCAAAAATGGCAGAGCAACATGATGATGTCCTGCTTGATGAATAATATTATTAAACAATGAAAATTACTTTTCCCGAACTATCTTTAGTCGTTCTCATCGGTGCATCGGGCTCCGGCAAATCTACCTTTGCCCGCCAACATTTCCTACCTACCGAAGTCATTTCATCGGATTATTGCCGGGGGCTGGTTTCCGATGACGAAAACAATCAAGCTGCAACCAGCGATGCTTTTGAATTACTACACTTTATCGTTGCTAAACGCCTTGCAGCAGGTAAATTAACTGTTATCGACGCGACAAATGTTCAGCCAGAAAGCCGCAAACCTTTGTTAGAATTAGCTCGAAAATACCATTGCATTTCGGCCGCAATTGTGCTAGATTTACCAGAAAATTTGTGTGGCGATCGCAATCAACAACGTCCAAACCGCAACTTCGGCAGTCACGTAGTTAGGCGGCACATCCAAAGTTTACGCAAATCGCTACGAAACCTTGATCGCGAAGGATTTCGCTACGTTTACGTCCTCCGTTCCCCAGAAGAAATCGACGCGGTGGAAGTCGCAAGACAACCGCTGTGGAACAACCGCAAAGGCGATCGCGGCCCTTTTGATATCATCGGCGATATTCACGGCTGCTGCGACGAATTAGAACAATTGCTGCAACAGTTGGGCTATCAAATTGTCGAAAAAACTAGCGCATCTGCTGTTTGGAATTTTCCCACCTACGCGCACCCAGAAGGGCGTAAAGCCGTGTTTTTGGGAGATTTGGTCGATAGGGGCCCGCGCATTCTCGACACCCTCAAACTCGTGCGAAACATGGTAGTTGCAGAAACAGCTTTGTGCGTGCCAGGAAATCACGACATTAAATTGCTGAAAAAACTCAACGGCAAAAATGTCAAAATCAACCACGGACTCGAACAAACCTTAGCAGAAATAGCAGCTTTACCCGACGAATTTCGCGAATCTGCTGAAGCAGAAATTCGCCAATTTCTAGACAGTTTAATTAGCCATTATGTTCTCGACGGCGGGCAATTAGTCGTTGCTCATGCGGGAATGAAATCAGAATTTCAGGGACGTGCATCGGGCCGCGTTCGAGATTTTGCACTGTACGGAGAAACAACAGGCGAAATCGATGAATTCGGCTTACCTGTCAGATACAATTGGGCCGCCGAATATCGCGGCACAGCAGCAGTTGTTTACGGACACACACCAGTCCCGGAAACAGAATGGTTGAACAATACCGTTGATATTGACACCGGCTGCGTTTTCGGCGGCAAACTAACAGCTTTGCGCTATCCTGAAAGAGAATTTGTGAGTATTCCGGCTGCTAGAATTTACTGCGAACCTGTGAAACCGATCGCACTTACTTCTCTCGCAACTCCTCTCACCGCTCAACAGCAGTTTGACGATATATTAGACCTTGCCGACGTCTTGGGAAAACGCATCATTTCAACTCGCCTGCAAAGTAACATTACGATTAAAGCAGAAAATGCGATCGCAGCCCTGGAAGTAATGAGCAGGTTTGCCGCAAATCCCAAATGGCTGATTTATTTGCCGCCCACAATGTCTCCCGTTGCTACTTCCAAAGAACCAGGACTTTTAGAACATCCAGCCGAAGCATTTAGCTACTACCAACAACAGGGAATATCGACAGTTGTCTGCGAAGAAAAGCACATGGGTTCTCGTGCAGTTGTCATTGTTTGTCGCGATGAATTTGCTGCTCAACGTCGCTTTGGAATTCTCAGCGAGAGTATCGGCATTTGCTACACCCGCACGGGACGGCATTTTTTCGATAATTCTACCTTAGAAACAGAATTTTTAACGCGGGTAAATGCCGCTCTGACTGCGAGCAATTTCTGGGATAAATTTCAAACCGACTGGGTTTGTTTGGATTGCGAATTGATGCCTTGGTCAGCTAAAGCTCAAGGCTTATTGCGGCAACAATACGCCGCCGTCGGAACAGCTTCTCGTCATGGGTTTGCCGATGCCATTACCAGCCTGCAACAGGCAAATCAGCGTGGTGTTGAAGTGAGTGACTTGCTGCATCGCTATCAGGAGCGATCGCAACTAGCGCATCAATATGTTAATGCCTACCAGCGCTACTGCTGGCCTGTCAAATCCATCTCCGACCTCAAATTAGCACCTTTCCACATCTTGGCAACCGAGGGAACAGTTCACACGGACAAAAATCACTGTTGGCATATGGAACAGATTTCGCAATTTTGTCAATATGACCCAGAATTGCTGTTAGCTACTGAATACAAAGTAGTTGAAATTGCGAATTTAGAAAGCCAATTAGCCGGGACTCAATGGTGGGAAAAACTGACTGATGCGGGAGGCGAAGGCATGGTTGTGAAACCGATGGAATTTACTGTAAAAAATAGCAAAGGACTTGTACAGCCTGCGGTAAAATGTCGCGGAAAAGAGTATTTGCGAATTATTTATGGTCTCGAATATTCATTGCCGGAACATTTAGAAAAATTGCGATCGCGCGGACTTTCCGGCAAGCGTTCTTTAGCGTTGCGAGAGTTTGCTCTCGGTATAGAAGCATTGGAGCGATTTGTGGCGGGCGCTCCGTTGAGACAAGTTCACGAGTGCGTTTTCGGAGTTTTAGCGATGGAGAGCGAACCCGTCGATCCGAGGCTGTAAACAAGTCCTTGTAGGGACAAAGGCTTTCGCCCATAGGTGTCAACTTAAGCCTGAAACCCTTGATAAATATCGCTTTTACCTGAGTCTAGATCCCCCTAAATCCCCCTTAAGAAGGGGAGNNGGGGGGATCTAGGCTTAATAGTCAAACAGCCGTTTCTGACAGGGTTTGACGTTAAGTTGACACCAATGGGCACGGTGCGGTGTCCCTACGGGGATCTCATTGATTTCTTCCTACTAATCGCTCAACTTCCGATGTGGATAAATTCATCATTTGTGCAACTTGCTCTAAATTTGTTCCCGAATTTAACAGTTGAGAAATGAGCGATCGCAAGGCTGATTCCGCCACCAGCCGTCCTTGTTGTTCGGCTAGCCGTCCTTGTTGTTCGGCCAGTCGTCCTTGTTGTTCGGCTAG
>DPLL01000243.1:6376-8726 GCA_003542015.1 Microcoleaceae cyanobacterium UBA9251
ATCTTGAGTTGTTTCCGATGTTATTTCCAAGACAAACTGCGGGGCTATCCCTGCTTCTTTCCATATTTTGTAGTTATCTCTTTGGCGTTTTTTGACTCCAAATACTACATAAATATCAGGAGCAACTACTGCTGATTTGTTGCCTTCTTCATAATAAACGAAAGAATTTGCNNNACCGTTTGTACTTGACAAACGCCATTTTATAGAGTTATAAACGCGGCGTTTTATCTTGTTTAAAAGCCGCTAACCATTCCCGAATTTGCTCGGACGCAATGTCGCGCCCGCCCAAACCGAAAGCTAGAGCAATCCCAACTGCGATCGCCCCCAGCAGCAGCCCGAAAGCCAAATTCACAATATCGCTACCAATGCCCATCTGTTGCAGCGCCAAGGCCGAAACAAAGGCAATAATCGCGATCCGAGCCGTTTGGCCCAACAACCGCGCTTGGCGAGTTCCAGAACTGGCAATCAAATTAAACGCCAGATTCGCCAAATACAAGCCGATCGCAAATACGATCACACCAGACAGTACCTGACCTGCAACCAGGACAATACCGCTAACAATCGCCGTCAGCGCCGGAATCCGCAGCACGTCGGTAGCAGCCACCACCGCAAACAGGATGATGCCCACCTGCACCACAATCCCCACAAACTCAGAAGGCGTGCGGGCAGGAATTTCTGGTTCCGACTGGAGTACCGTTGCATCGGGATCTACCTGGTTCTGCGCGATCGACAGCGGCTGCTTCGGCTGCACTCCCAACCAAGAAAAGACATTATTAAAGCCAATTCCGGTCAGGATATGAGTCACCAAATCGCCTACCCAGCGCCCCAAAATGTAAGCAACCACTAAAATTAGCGCTGCTGTAAAAATGTTCGGAATCGCGCCCAAAACGGTGTTGAGCATCGCGATTGCAGGCTGCGAAATCGCCTGGATGTCCAAAGCGTTGAGAGCTGCGATCGCCGTTGGAATCAAAATCAAAACATAGACGATCGTCCCGACAATCCACGACAGCGATTGACCGCCCGCAGTCCGCGAAATTCCGAACCGAGCGCCCAAACTGTCCGCCCCACTAGCAGCCAGCAGATTCGTGACAATCCGCCGCACCACTTGAGCCAGCAGCCAGCCCACAAACCCAATCAGCACNNGGCAAAAACAGCAGAAAAATGAACCAGTACAGCGCATTCGCCAGAGTATCGCTCAGCAGCAAAGGACTCTCGCTGGGCCCAGTGCCCACCTGCTGATTCAACCGCTCGTCCACGCTAAAAGTCCCCATCGTCCGCGATACGGCCAATTTGGCGACTGTTGCTAACACCCAAGCAATCCCCAACCAAATTAGCGCGCCGCCTAACTTCGGCAAGAAACCGGTAATTTGATTGAGAAAAGTATTGAGCGGTTGCGAGACAGCCGTTAGATTTAGCTGGTTGAAAAAGGCAACTATGAAAAAGATAAAAATGATCCAGAACACGACTGCGGAAATCCACTTTTCCACTGGCGGTGCTCCAGCTCCTTCCGGGCGGCCGGTAATCCAAGCAGCCAGCCGATTGTCGATCGTAGTCTTCTTGAGCAATCCCCCGACTAAAGATGAGACAAGGGCTGACACTATCAATCCAATTAGCAGAATACCTACTGCTCCGATCAGATTTCCAATGTTTGAGCCCTGAAATAGATTGTTAATTCCGCGTTCGGCTGCTGTCAGCGGATTCGCGGCGGGCTGCCCCTGTGCCAAAATTCGATCGGACAGAACCGCTATTCGGGCCCAGGTCGGTTGAGTTATTTCTTGCCAAGTTTCATTCATTGTTTTCTCAGGTTAACGTCAGATTTGACAGGGAAGATAAGAAACTGTAAGAATACGCTTCTAGCTTGCAGGTTTTCATGTCAATTCGTCAAGTTTTCGAGCAATCAATTGAAATTCGCGCTGCTGCTACCTTGGTGGAGCGCTGTATCGCCGATCGCACTTTAATGCACAAATGGCTCAATCCAGTGCTCCGCTGCGAGCCTATCGGTGAATGGGATACTGCGATCGGAAGTCGCAGCCTATTTATCATACAAATTCCGGTTTGGCAACCCACTTTAGAGAGTATTGTGTTAGAGCGAGAACCTGGTTTAATTGTTTGGGGGTTTGACGGATTTTTCAAAGGGTGCGATCGCTGGGAATGTCAGCCGCAAATCCAAGGAACACTTTTGATTAACCGCTTTGAATTTGAGATTCCCAATCCTTTAATTCGATATGGTTTCAATCGCTTTGCAGCCCCTTGGACACAGAAAGATATGAAAGACCAACTTCGCCGCCTAAAACGAGTAGCAGAGCAATTATCTCAAGATACGGGTAATTGGTAATTGGGAATCGGGCAT
>DPLL01000497.1 GCA_003542015.1 Microcoleaceae cyanobacterium UBA9251
CCTATGCCCAATCCCCAAGCGTACCTCATTGAACAGAGAAGGGCTATAAACAGTGTAAAACACCTGCTTCAGTTTTGGGCACTCAATAGTTATTTATACTGCGATTATCGGGCGACCTCAGATTTGTTCTAAGAATATTTACTTAATCATAAATTTTTCTAAATACCTCATACCAATTTTTTATGAAGCTGCNNGCAACGACCCATTAAATTGGTATCAGACTATAACTAAAAATTAGGTAATAACTGTAAGTATAAGTTTTAAGTATAAGTTTTCCTGAAATACTTATGCCGGCAGCGAAGAAAAAACACTTGGATCGCTGCTAGTAATGTCGGTTCTGTACAAAGGAACTAACAGCACCAGCATTGGTGTCTAAATAACTATCAGTAGTTTAGCGCCATTCGCGATCGCGCATAGTGTGAAGTGAGGCAGAGGGCTGATTATGAAACGAATTTCCGAACATAACTCTCAAAACAGTCAAAACCAAGCCCAAAAGCAGCCCAGACCTTTAGTCTTGGCTTTGGTACTGACAGGAATTCTGACCTGGGAAATGTATCCGGCGCTAATAGACAACTCAGCAGCCAACGCGGGCGTCCTCAAACATTCCCTCGCCAAGGAAAGCCAAGAATTGCTAACCGTAAACCAATTTCCCGGCGCGCGGGTACTTGAAAAAATCAGCTATTCCAGATTTGGACTCAACAGTTTAAATTCCGAACCGGGAAATTTGGCTCAAAGCACGGGCAAAAATTCCCCCAACGAATTACCCCCTGCTGTAGAAGCAGCGCTTTTCGATGAATTGTCACGGCTAACAGGGATTCCACCAGCACGGTTGAAAGTGACTGCATCGAGTCGCCAAAGTTGGCCGAATACTTGTTTGGGACTTGCTTTATCCGATGAATTGTGCGGTCAAATGATTGTGGAAGGTTGGCGGGTTGTGGTTTCTGATGGCCGCCGCACTTGGGTTTATCGCACCGATGCTAGGGGAAAGGTGTTCCGTTTGGAAAAGAAAGATTGAATTTGCTTGTGATCTCGTTTACGGTTGTTTCGGAATTATTTAACCGCAGAGACCGCAGAGACCGCAGAGTTCGAGAAGAGAGAGATGAATACAGGACGATACCACGGATTTGATATGACTCACCAGGGAACAGGCAAGATGCCTGTTCTACACAAATTTTCTTGAATTTGTTTGTGGGGCGGGCTTCTAGCTTGTCTTTTCTGTCGCCTGTCTTTCGATGATGCCGCCGCCGAGGAGCACCTCCCCGTCATACCAAACAGCGGCTTGTCCGGGGGTGATGCTCAACTGTGGTTCGTCAAAAATTAACTTAACTCTTGTACCGCTGGCATTTTCTGCTTCTTGGGATGATTCTAGAGGAATTACTGTCGCGGGGACTGGGTGCGATCGATATCGAATCTGCACGCCCGCTCGAATTGGAGCCGTTGGCTGTGCTACAGAAACCCAATTCACTTTCTGGACATGGCATTCTGAATTTGCGGCTAAAAGTCGATCGCCCACAATGACGCGATTCCGGGCAGCATCCAGTTCAATCACGTACAGGGGGTCAGGTGCTGCAATGCCGAGCCCCTTCCGTTGGCCTATGGTGTAGTGGTGCACGCCGTCATGCTGTCCTAGCACCCGCCCGTCCTTGTCAACAATCTCACCCTTTTGGGGAGCAATGTACTTATCCAGAAAAGACCGCATCGAACCGTTACTTTCCACCAAGCACAAATCCTGACTTTCCGGCTTTTCAGCAGTTGTCAAGCCAAACTCCGCCGCTATTCTGCGAGTTTCTCTCTTGGTAATTTCACCTAGAGGAAACTCCGTACCTGCTAGCAAATCTTGTGTTAAATCGTACAAGAAATAAGACTGGTCTTTCTCCGGGTCTACAGCCCGCAGCAACTGCGTGCGACCTGTTTGGGTATCGTAAGTAACGCGAGCGTAGTGGCCTGTAGCAATTTTTTCAATTCCCAGTTCTTCGCGAGCATACTTGAGCATCGGGCCGAATTTCACGGTTTTATTGCACTGCGAACAAGGTAAAGGCGTAATTCCTGCACTGTAGCCGCCCACCAAATAATCTACAATACTTGCTTGAAAGACATCGCGGCTGTCAACGATGTGGTGGGGAACGCCCAATTGTTCGCAAATTTTAGCAGCATCGACCATGCCTTCAGAGCAGCACTGACCTTTGCCTTTCATCAGCCACAGGGTTAAACCCACCACTTCATATCCCTGATGGTGTAAAATTGCGGCTGCTGCGGAACTATCGACCCCGCCTGAGAGGCCTACAACTATCTTGTTCATGGTTCGGAGAGAAATTGCTATTTTACTGTTACTTTGTTCGATCGAGCTAATTTATTATAGTACAAAAATACTACAAGCTGCTACTGCTGCTGTTCTTTGAAATTTTAACACTCCTATGACTATTGAAAAATTTGTTGTCACCGCCGACCAAATGCGGCAAATAGAAACCAGAATCTTTGCCGCTGGAATGCCTGTAGCAGCTTTAATGGAAAAAGTAGCGGGACTGCTTGCCAGACGCATTCAGGCGCTTTTGAAGGCTGAAGGAAGTTCGGCAACGGATTGTATAACGGATTTAACGGATTTAACGGATTTAACGGATAGAAGGAAAAGGGGAGAAGGGAAAAAGATTGTTAATTTGCAATTGCCAGTTATCGGCGTATTGGTCGGGCCGGGACACAACGGGGGCGATGCTTTGGTTGTGGCCCGCGAATTGCACTTTCAAGGATTCCCAGTATTTGTCTATTGTCCCTTTTCTAAACTGAAAGAACTCACAGGGAATCACGCTCAGTATGTACGTTCTTTAAATATTCCATTTTTTGACCAAATTGAACCGCTGAAAAACTGCGATTTGTTCATAGATGGTTTATTTGGATTTGGCTTAGAACGAGCAATTGCTAATCCCATCGCCGACGCTATTGAGCAAATAAATAAGTTAAATAAACCTGTTTTTAGTCTTGACATTCCGTCGGGAATTCATACTGATACAGGAGAAGTTTTTGGGACGGCAATCAGAGCTACTCATACATTATGTTTGGGTTTGTGGAAAAGGGCATTTCTGCAAGACAGAGCATTAGAATATATCGGCAGCTCTGAGTTAATTGATTTTGATATTCCTGTCGCAGATATTCAAGCGATATTGGGCGAATTGCCCGCAGTACAACGCATTACCAAACAATCTGCGATCGAGCATTTGCCATTGCCCCGATCGCCAATTTGTCATAAATACACCAACGGTCATCTACTAATTATCGCAGGTTCGGAGCGCTACAGCGGAGCCGCCATTTTGTCAGCACTGGGAGCAAGGGCTAGCGGCGTGGGAATGCTGTCAATTGCTGTCCCAGAATCGATTAAACCGATGGTGAGCAGTCGGTTACCAGAGGCTTTAGTTATAGGATGTCCAGAAACGCGCAGCCGTGCAATTAGTGAATTACCAGTAGGAATTGATCTGAGTACCTATGATGCGATCGCGGTAGGGCCTGGTCTGACATTGGAGGCGGCTATTGCTGTAGAATCTGTACTGGAGAGCGATCGACCTCTCGTGCTAGATGCCGATGGTTTAAATATCCTCGCTCAACTTGGAACAGTCCCCATTTTGTCGGAACGCTCGGCCCTGACAATTATTACGCCTCATCCAGGGGAATTCAAGCGTTTATTTCCCGAATTAGCTGACAAAATGGGCGATCGAATTTGCGAAACTCAAGCCGCAGCCCAGCTTAGCGGTGCAGTCGTATTGTTGAAAGGAGCGAGAGTTTGCATTAGTTATCAGGATGAGGGCGATCGTACCATCACCTACCTCAATCCCGAAAGCACCCCAGCCCTCGCTAGAGGCGGCAGCGGCGACGTTCTCACAGGCCTATTGGGGGGCCTCTTAGCAACAGCGATCGCCCGCAAATCCCCCCCACAATTAGTGGTACGCACAGCAGTTTGGTGGCACGCTCAAGCCGGAATTATGGCTGCTCAAGAACGCACGGAGTTAGGAGTAGATGCCTTTACTTTGACAGAGTATTTAATTCCAGCTTTGCGAAAATTTTAACCATGTATATTTAGCGCTCGTAGGTTGGGTTGAGGCGCAACGGCCCACAACAAGATTTATTGCTTGTGGAACAGGTCAGAAGGCCTGTTATACCAATTTAATGGGTCGTTGCATAGAATCTGATCCCCCTAAATCCCCCTGGTGGGAGGGGGACTTTGAGCAGAATCTTGTTCCCCCCTNNGGGTTAGGGGGGATCAGATTCTATGCAGCCTCATAAAAAACTGGTATTACCGGAACACCACAGAAACAGGGTTTTTGTAGGTGTTTTTCAGCAGATTTACTTAACTTAAATGAGTGATATCAATTCCGGTTGCACCGTCAGGTGATTCTTGACGGTTGACGGTTGACGGTTGACGGTTGACGGTTGACAGTTAACAGTTAACAGTTAACAGTTAACAGTTAACAGTTAACAGTTAACTCAAATTTACTATTCCGATGAAGAGAGGATTTGATCTGACACTTAAATGAGTGACACTCAAATGAGTGACACTCAAATGTGGTAGCACATAAAAGTGTCACTATAAAAAGCGACTGTGCAACCACAAAACCTATTAGTTATACCTGAAATATCAAATGCAAACACTCGAATACAGAGAGGATTTCGATCATGTATACAGAAGAAAAAACCCTAAATAATGAAACTAAGGCTCTCGTCGCCGATACTACTTCTCAGTCAAATCTAGCATTTGCTGAAGAGTCTGGACTGCTGAAACCCACTTTACGGCGCGGTTCCACCGGTCAAGCTGTCAAGGAACTAGAACAGCTTCTATTTCATTGGAAATATTATTTCGGTCTGATTGATGGTATTTTCGGCGTCGAAGTTGAAAAAGCCGTCAAAGGCTATCAACACCGCGTCTTTTTAGCTGAAGATGGGGTTGTCGGTCCTCTCACCTGGCAAGCACTATACTCTGGTGCACCCGTGAATATGCCGATTCTGATGAATGGTAGTTCAGGTAATGCTGTGAAAATTGTCCAGAATGTCTTGAAATTGAATGGATACTATATGGGTTTTGTTGACGGATTCTTCGGGCCAATGACAAAAGTAGCAGTGATACAATTCCAAACGGCTAAGGGTTTACCAGCCGATGGAATTGTCGGGCCTAGAACTTGGCACGCTCTGAGCAAGTTACCGCATTAATAACACTTAAAATCGCCCTCGGTAGGTAGGGACATAGCATTGCTATGTCCTATTTCGCTTTGATCGGAATACTTGTCTGGGCGGTACTTTTGCACAAGTCCTAAATTAACCTTTGTTGACACTCTCAGGTCTTTCATACGCTGAGATTCTGCGGACAAAGTAGGCTTGGGTAATACCCAAAGTCTAACTCTCGCTACGGTCGTCAAAACCCGTCTACCCAGTTGGTTTAAGTCTAAACCTAACTTACTGGCTACTTTTCTCAGAATGTTGGCAGCACCATTTAAGTCTGCATTAACAATCCTTCCATTGGCTGACTGATACAAGCCACGTTCAATCCGCTTTCCAGACGCTTTCCACCCAGATGGTTTTTCACCATATTTGGGTAGGGAGTCACCATCTAGAAAACTAGCTTTCGATGTATATGCTTCTTCGGTTTCAACAAACCTGATGCCGTGCAAATCGCACAGTTGTTTTAACCTATTTTTCAGCTTTCCCAAAGGCATTTGAACAAACTTTTGATTGTTCATTTGGCCTAGATTACTGTTAGACTTGAAACCTTCATTCCACCCAACTATCAGTGTACCAATTCCGTATTTCAGACAATGGTTGATCGTCAACAAAGCAGATTTGTTAACACCGTCGCGCATTTGGTGATTGCGTTTGCGGGTTACACGGTCTAGCCAATTATCCCAATAACCTTCTGGCTTTCCTTCTTTTATAGTTGCTACTTTTTTATTCCACAATTGATTCATCGCTGACCTAGCACGAGCATCAATCAAGAAGGAATTTCCTAATGTATCGACACAAGCTGCTAAATTTTCAGCAGTCCCCAAGTCAATTGATAACGCTCGATCGATTTCCAGATTATTATGTTGTTTTTTTTCAATTTCGTAGGACATTTCCAGGTAAAAAGCCCCATTTTTAGGGAGAATGGTAAATTCTTTAACCTTTGAAAAATCAAGATTTGACGGCATAGGTATAAAGAATTCAGAAATTCCAAACCATCGCCTCACTGTTAAACCCAAGGAGAATTTTAACTGATTACCAACAAGTTTAGGTCGTAAGCCTCCAGAATTTGGATAAGCTACTTTGAACAACTTAGACCCTTTTAGGTATCCCGGTGGCTTCGGCTTAAAATGCAATTGACCTTTGATGTACAAATCTCTTAATTCTTTAAAAGATTTGAAGGCTTCTGTGACTGACATCAATGTTTGCTGCATTGGCGTTGATGGCAACGACTTAGCAACCATTGACTTTGAAACTGACGATTCACAAGATAAGTCAAATTTTCCAGTCAACAGTTTTCCTGTCTTAAAAAAAGTCTGACGAGCTAAATAAACACCACTATTGTACAGCTTGCCCGATTGTTGACAGAGATACTCCAATAAGGCTTTAATTTCTGGGTTAGGAGACAGTAATACTTGCTGAACTCCCATAATTCTTTGGGTTTTATTCACCTCTGCTTTCCTGAAGGTTGGTTGATTTTTTTAGCTTAAACGATCAAGCGTGGATACGTCAAATAGAAGACATACACTATTCGACTAAGAAAGAAAGAACACGGGGACTGAAGTCCCCCTTAGAGCTTCCCTAGGAAGGACTGAAGTCTCGCTCGTTTCCCGCATCCGGTATTAATTTGATGAACTGTTCTAATTTGTGAGCCATCTTCTCTACAATTCCCACCGCAGTAGGTGCGGTGGATGCTTGAGCTTCAATACGCTTGACAGCATCCTCTGGAAGGTTCAGCAACTGCACTAATTTTTGATAAGCTGCGGCTTCCTCAGCATTAATTTTTGGTTCGTCGGGAGTGCGAGCACTAGATGAAATTACCTCATAGCCGAGTTGCAGCACTAATTCCCGTTCTTCTGGAGTTTCTAGTTGCTCAATTAATTCGTCAAGGGGAATATTTTGCATGATATAGTCGCGCAGTTCTTGTTGCAGATATTCCTGTTCGATATCTGTAGCAAACAAACGGCAAAAGCGATCGAGCATTAAATTAACTTCTTCTGTCGCCAGTTCGCCATCTGACCAGGCCATAGAAGCAACAACTCTCAGCAGGTTCATCTGACGGGGTGTGATTGATGGAGGATGTGGGGGTTTGAGCATAAAATTTGTTATTGGTTATTGGTTATTTGTTACTGGTTATTGGTTATTGGTTATTTGTTACTGGTTATTTGTTACCAACACATAACAAATCACAACGCACAAGTAACAAATAACTACTAACTACTGACTACTAACTACTGACTTGGTTATTTGTTAATGGTTATTGGTTATTTGTTACTGGTTATTTGTTGCCAACACATAACAAATAACAACGCACAATTAACAAATAACTACTAACTACTAACTACTGACTACTGACTACTAACTACTAACAATGATGTCACAATTTCGATAAAGGAACTCCCAACCATCCAGTAAAGTTTTGTTTCTGAATAGAGGTTGGCTGTTCCACCGGCACAATATGGTAGTGCGTCGGTCGCGGGGGGGCGAGAATAACATCGCAAGTTCGGAGTTCGTCTTGATGAAAAACTGTTATTTGCACCAGCTCCCCTGGTTGATGATCTTTAAGCCGATCGCCCGCTTGTTCCGCATTTATCACCCGAAAACCGTTGATGGCTAGCAACTCGTCTCCTGCGTCAATTCCGGCCGATTGTGCCGGCGAGCCTGCTTCCACAAACTTAATCATTTCCCGCCCGTTTTCCGTTCCCAACGTCCAACCGATGCGAGGGATTTCATGAGTTTGATCCGATGCGATTTGCAGCCCGAAAGGTTCGAGATATTCGTTATAAGGCAACTCCTCAGTGCCATCAATATAACGGGCAAAAAATTCGCTCAAATCCATGTCAGCGACCGATTCGATCGCACTTTGCAACTGTTCGGGAGTAAAACCTATTTCTGCTGGCAACGAGTGAGAATTTAAGAGTCCGTTTGATGGCTCACGCACTGGTGTTGCCTCTCTTTCCGACTTGAGGCTAAATTCGCCATTTTGAGCCGCAGAATTAGCCTGGCCAAATTGCTGCCACATCAAACGCATCACATCATCAAAAGATCGCTCATTTCGGTGTTTTGCTCGAATCAACAAATCCAGCAAAAACGAAACTACTTCCCCTTTCAAATAATAAGAGATTTGGCAATTGTCGCTGTTAGCATCCCTGCGGTAAAGCTTAATCCAAGCATCCCAACTCGACTCGCTCACGGGCTGCACGTTTCGCCCCGGAGTCGTTTGCAAGCGAGTGATTTCCTTAGCCAGATTGTGAAATAAACCCTTCACGCCGTAGATCCCAGCTCGAAAAGGAATCACCAAATCGTAATAACTGGTCGTGCCTTCGGAGAACCACAAAGAAGAAGTATAATTTTCTTGTTCGTAGTCAAATACTTCTAGAGCTTTCGGTCGGATGCGCTTGACATTCCAGAGGTGAAAAAACTCGTGAGCCACCAACTGAATGAAGCGATCGTACTTGTCAGACGCCCGAAAACCAAAACGCGGATAATTGAGAGTGCAACTATCCTTGTGTTCCAAACCCCCGTAACCAGAGCCGGACAAATGCAGCAAAAATACATAGCGTTCGTAAGGTAAACCGCCAAATATTTCTGCCTCAACCTCAATCACTTTTTGGATGTCTCGAATCGCCCGCTGTGGTTCTAAATTACCTTTTCCCCAAACAACTAGCTCGTGAGGTTTTCCCATCACCTCAAAATCGTAGGAATCGTGACAGCCAATCTCAAAAGGACTGTCTACCAAAGTGTCAAAATCCGCAGCAGCGAAAGTACAATCTTGCCGGGAGACGGGAGGCAAAGTAGTAACGGTGCGCCACCCTCGCCGTGGCGGCACAATGGTTATGGTGTAACAATTGTGCTCGAATCCCGACAAGAAAAAGCACAAAGCTGCTGGATTGAAATAACCGTGAGTCGAGTCTAAATGATTGGTTCGCACTGTTAGTTCGTTAGCAAAAATGCGGTAGTTTACCGTCACATCCGAAACCGAATCAGTCTCGATTTGCCAGTGATTTTTGCTGGTTTTGCGCCAAGCCAAAGGTCGATCGCCCGACTGCGATCGAAAATCTTGTAGGTGTTTGGCGTATTCTCGAACCAAGTACGAACCGGGTGTCCAAACCGGCATTTTTAAATCCATCACCGATTCTGACCAACCTTGCACGCGCAAAGTCACTTCAAACAGGTGGGATTCAGGATTGGGCATCGCCACCGAATATTCAATTGTCGGTGCTGTTAGTTGGAGTGTCGGGTTAACGGCCACTTCGGAAGTCTCAAAACGGGTGACATCTGTCATTGACTTGCCAAATTCATCAAGTGCTTGAGGTTGATCAAATGGATAGTTTGGCGATCGGGATTGATACTGATCCAGCCTTTGCTCTCCAGTTTTTCCATAATTTTGCTGGTTTCATCTAGGGCGATATCTGTCACGTCGGCTAAGTCTTGATAAGGGATATTAAAGATCTCTTTGCCTCGTTCCGTTTTCTGACCGTAGTTTTCTGCCAGCTCGACTAAGGTATTTGCTAGTTTAACCGCTGGCTGGCGGTTCCGCAGTTGATAGCGGAGATTTGTTTGGCGGAGTCGCCGCACCATCAGTTGCAGCATCCGGTGGTGCAACTGCGGATCTTTGAACAGGGTTTGAATAAATCGCTGAGCCGTAACACTGATCAGCCTCACGGGTGATAGAGCCAGTACGTCATTCGATCGGGGAGATTCGTCAAGAATCGCCATTTCGCCAAAGAATGCACCCCGTCCCAAAATCGCCATCGATATGGCTCGATCGTTGGACAGGCGCCGGACTTTCACCCAGCCGGATACTACAAAGTAAATCGCGTTTCCCCAGGAATCCTCCATCACCACAGCTCGGCCTGGAGGATACTCGTGCTTGACGGCATTTGATAGTAGCCCCGCCAAGGTTTCTGGGTTAGCACCCTTAAACAGGGGGAAAAGCTCACTGAAAGCTTCTGTCTTCATCTTTCTTCCCCTTTGGATACCCCTAGTATGCTTCGGCTAAGTGGTCCCTGAGCGAAGCCGAAGGGCTCAGCACAAGTAGCTGTACTCAGCACGGGGTAGGCCCGATCGCAGTTGCTAGACTTGAGGAGACTTGGGGGCCTCACTGACTCAGGAAAAAGGGGGCGGGGTAAGAGCCACATATCAGTTAAGTCTATATCGAGTTAAAAAAACCCGTTTCGCCTCAAGGTGAGCATTCCTTTCGCACCATTTACTTGCACAGAAAATGAGAGGCTTCCGATACTGTAACCCGTCTTGTGGGAGCGTAGCGCGACAATCAGGCGTTAAAATTGGGAAAACTGCCCCCACCGAATTGTTAGTAAGCTGCTGGGCCTCTAGTAGCATCTCTGATCATTGACGATCGCGCTCAAACGCCTCGGTTCACTGCGGTTGTTTATCAAAGAGGGCAGATTCTGCGATCGTCAACCAATTTAAATGCTGGACACCGCCTGTTGAACTTTGTCCAATAGAGGTTCTATGTAGTTGGGCCAGCCGATCGCGATCGCCTGAGTGTGAGCGAGAGAATCCGGTTCGACGGCATCAGGCGTCCACAGGAGGGGCCTCCCTTGCAAATCGCAGCAGACTAAACCTGCCGCTTTGGCTAGGGCTAGAGGGCCTGCGGTATCCCACACTTTGACTCTACCATTGAGATAGATGTACAAACCGGCTCGACCGAGCATGACTTCGAGAACTTTTAACCCGAAGCTACCTAGGGAATAAAACTCAGCACCAGGTATGATTTGGGCGATCGCCTCACCGTAGTTTTTCTGGTCTTTGTCACCGAGGACAATTTTACAATTTTCTGCTGTCGGAGCAGGAGGTTGGTGCAGAGCGATCGCAGAAGGCTCTTCTTCTCCAACCGTTTGGAACAATCCCCAATCTTTACCACCGAAGTACATTTTCCCGAAAGCTGGGGCGTAGATCCAACCGGCCACCGGTTCGCTATCTTGCAGCAGCCCCACCATCAGGGCATAGTGGAGTTTGCCCTTAATAAACTCTTCCGTACCGTCGAGGGGATCGATACACCAGAGGCGCTGGTAATTCGCCCAGTAGGCTGCTCTTGAGGCGACGTTTTCCTCGGTGATGATGCCATCTTGAGGAAACAGGGCGGAAAAAGCTGCTGATAGCTTTTCGTCTAGGAATCGATCGATACTCGTCACGTAGTCATTGGGCCCTTTCTCGGAAACTTCAAAGGGTAAGGCTGCGAGTTGGTGAGCTTGTTGACCCCACAGGCGGAGGTAAGAGCGAATTTTTTGGTCTTGAGCGGCAGAAATCTCCATGCGCTTATCATAAATGTTTCAACTTAAGAATAAGAGTGAATAGTTACAGGTTTTCTAGGCAAATATTACACTTGCCTCGGGCAACCATTTTGTAAGGTGTGACCCTTACCGGACGTACTAATACGCCCTGTATTCCCTCAGCAAAAGCGTTGGGAAATGCTTTTTTGACAATGTTAGCACTGCCATTCACATCCGCATTGATAAGTCTGCCATCACCAGCACGAAACAAACCTCGCTTAATTCGCTTACCTTTGTACTCTGAATGCTTTACACAAGGTTCATTATCTAAAAAAGAACACTTTGAAGTGTAACTTTCTTCAATAACTTTCACAGCAATTCCTGCTAACTGCGCTTTATAAGTCAGCATTTCAATAAACCTTGCATGAGGTATTGCTACGAAGTTCTGATTATTCCGCTTGCCGAGATTTATTCCCTGTTTCCAGTTATCGTTTTTACCAATCACCAGTGTCCCGATGCGGTTAGCTTCCAGATGATTGATGATGAATCGACTTGCATTATGCAGGTAATTATCTACTTTTACATGACCCTTGTGAGTTAAATGATTAATTTTGATTGATGTTTGTCTCTCCCCCTTCAAGTATGACTGCAACAGTGCCTTTTTTTTGTGATAGTAAGCATTGATTGATTTGAGCGGTTTGCCATTTATTATCAGCGGGACAAACCCTTTTTGATTGGATGTAATTGTCGCTAAAATATTCAGACCAATATCAATCCCAGCTATCCCTTCAACACCTGATAATGATTGAGTTACATCCTTGGGTTCATAAACTAGCTCTATCGAGTAATGGTAAGTTTTTGGAAGGATTCTGACTTGATTTAATTCGCTAACTTTAGTGGTCAGAAATATGTCGGTCAAAGAGAGATTGATGATTCCTTTCTTGAGCCATTCTTTACTGATGGCTTGAGCGGTGTAAGTCAGGACATTTCTGCCTAATGTTTTGTGTTTGTATCTGGGTATTTTTGGTCTGGCTTTGAATTTATCTGGATGGAGGTTATATTCCTTGGTAGCTGCAAAAAATGATTGCCAGCTTTCATGTAATCTCAATAATACTTGCTGAGATACTTTGGCTGGTAATCCTAGATAGTCAGTCGTTCCCTGACATAGTTTCTGTATTTTGTAATAGTCGATGTATTCTCCTGAGCTGATAAATTTTTGTCGAATCAGGTAGTTAGCGTAGTTGAAAATATTCTTAGAAAGAAAGCAAAAATTATCTAGCTGCTTGTATAGCCAGTGGTTTCGATCGATCATGTGCTTTTCAACTAGCTGCATTGTTTTGCCGTCATTTTTTACTATACTATACTATACATGGCTATTAATGGCTATAAAGTCAATGAAGTTTTACAATACTGGCAGAATCGATCGATTTTAGTCGATCGATTGCGATCGCTCTCAACAGCCACCCCTACCACAATAGCAGCCCATAATATCTGTAGGGGCGGGTTGGCCAAGATTTTTGACAAAAATCGAGAGTTCCAGTAAACCCGCCCCTACAACTCAAAACTTTTCTAAGACTCCCTTCCAGAAGCCCATTTATCCCGCCATTTTACCGTCCCTTCCGAAGCCAAAACCCACCGCCGACAAACCAAATTTTCTCGCAGCGGCGACAATCCTTCCCGCAGCAGCACATACTTATAAGCAATCAGCTTACCCGCACTTTCATCAAAAGGAATTTCCCCAAACCAAGTATTAGTATTGATGTACTCCAGCGGATAAGCCTTACTAATATCCCAATTACCCAATTCAGGACAATCACCGATGACCACAATTCTTTCCCCAGGCTGACTCTTCACGCTATTAAGCTGCGCCCGCACAATAGTTTTCCCCTTAACTCGATCGCCCACATGACTAAAAATCATCACTTCCTGCGAGCCTAATTCTAAATTAGACAGCATTCCCTCTTTCACTTCAAACTTGCGACGCGATAAAACCTCCATATGTTCTCCATCTGGCAACTCAGTATCAACAGATTTAACAGTAACAGCATTGCCACGATTCATCGCTACAAACACCACCGAATCCCGATAGAGGCGCACGTAACAATAAACATCAGGAGTCAGATATTTTTGCCACTGACTCCCCATAGAAATAGCTGGATTCAGCCGTCGCAATTCTGACAGCAACCCTAGATCTCGGTAAAGCGGCGAATCAGTATCCCACTTTTCCATCATCGGGCGGTTGTAAGGATCATTCCCGTCCTCTGTATCATCGTGCAGATACTGTTCAGTACCATAATAAATGCACGGAATGCCACGACTTGTCAGAATTAAATTAATCGCCAACCTGAGCATTTGTCGATCGGGATTCAATGATTGAAACCGAGGCATATCATGATTATCAATAAAGGTAATCAACTCCGTCGCCCCGTAGTAGCGGTGATCCAAATCAAGTACATCTTGGATCAACTGAAATCCCATTTCAGCACCCTGTGCTAAGGATTCTCTAATTGCCACACACAAACCGAAATCTAAAATAGTCATCCCCGACTCGTTGACAAATTCGACAGAACGGTCATTTCTGGGGTCGCTGTAAATCCACTCACCAAAGATGAAAACATCGGGTCTGTGTGTTAAGATATCCGCCGTAAATTCCTGCCAAAACCAGATAGGCATATGCTTTACAGTATCAACTCGCAAAGCATCAACACCTCGGTCCAGCCACTGTTTAATTGCTGATTTAATGTAACTGCGGTAGGCCGTATTATTTTCGTTGAAAGTCGCCAAACCGGAAAGTTCGCAGTTTTGAACTTGCCATTCATCTTCCCAATTTGTCACTTCGCCGTAGTGGTGATACCAGTTATCTTCATCGTCGTTAAAATCAGCTATTTTGACGCCATCGTCATAGAGTTCTCCTTTTTTACCACTAAAATCCGGGTTGCTGTGGTTGCAGACAATATCAAGGACCAGTTTCATTTTTCGCTGGTGCAACTCCTCTACTAATTTGTCAAATACTGTATCTTTGGTTTCTTGTGTTTGGTTGACAGAAGGATTATCACCTTTGGCAATAAACCGAGGATTTAGTCGCTTGAAATCTTTAGTCCAGTAGCCATGCATCGCAGCTTGTTCCACAAATAAAGCTTCTACTTGCTCGAACAGAGGAGTCAGCCAAACTGCTGTTACTCCCATGTCTTTTAAGTAATCCAGTTTGTCGATAACTCCCTGCAAATCGCCGCCCCAATATTTGCCCCAGTCTTTCCCTTCAGGATCGTAAAGTTCTGGATTTGGGCCTTCGTTATTTTCCGGGTCGCCATCGTAAAAGCGATCGACTACAATGAAATAAATTGTTTCTTGTCGAAATTCAATGTCTCTGGTATAGAGGAATTCTAAATCTATTTCGCTGGATGGTTTAACTTCTGCTACCAAAGAGTCAATTTTTTCTTCGGCTTTGGTAGTTTCGTATTGATCGAAAACTTGAGTAGGAGTGACTGGTTTCATGAGATGTGTTTTTTTATAGGGTGAAACTAATCAGTTAAAGTTAGGGTGAGTAGCCGATCGCCCTTCAAACCAACTTTTATAAAATCATAAATAATTTACCTGTTTAATAACATCTTCCTTTAGACAGATTGCGGACTCGTCTATATATATGTTTGTAATGATAACGACCGTCATCATAGTTTTATGAGGACGGTCGTCAGCCCAACCGAGGACAATTCATAAGCTGAAAATTAAGCTGTCTTGACTGATTTAAATTATCACAGGACTTATACCAATTTTTTATGA
>DPLL01000403.1:0-13858 GCA_003542015.1 Microcoleaceae cyanobacterium UBA9251
TAGTATTCGGTATGGTTGATTAACCATCTTAAGTCATTCTGAGCAACGGGAAGAATCTCAGTCTCAGTCAAGGATTGACATAGCCTTTCTCAGAAAGATGAGGTACGACTGGGAATAGGGCATAGGGCATAGGGCATTAGGGCATACCTCACTTTTTTGAGAACCGCTATATCAAGCTTTTATAACTAATGTCTAGACGTGACAATTTACATTTATCCCTGCGCCACACTCTCGAAAAAGACGGGTGGATGATTACGGATGACCCGTTAATCTTAGTGTTAGAACAAACGCTCTTGAAAGCTGATTTGGGAGCAGAAAAGTTTTTTGCAGCCGAAAAAGAAGGACGTAAAATAGCTGTGGAAATCAAAAACTTCGACTCTCCTTCAGTAATTAATGAACTGGAAAAAACGATGGGACAGCTTCAGCTTTACCAATGGGCTTTGGAGGAGCAAGAACCCGAACGACAGTTGTTTTTAGCCATCAGTCAACCCATCTATATTCGACACTTCCAAAAACCAATTTTTCAGTTAGCCGTCCAGAGGAATAGAATTAACTTATTAGTTTACGAACCAGAGCGGGAGGTTATTGTTCAATGGAACACGAAATCAGCTATGTAGATATCCTACAAAAAACGGTGAAAGAGGCAACACGAAACCAACCTCGCTTACAAGCGATTAAGCTTTATCCTGTCTGCGATACGGATTCAGGTCATTTCCTGATTATCGCTACAGGCTGGGATAAGCAACGCTGGATCGACACCATTCTGTTTCACGCACGCTTGGTCGATCGCCATGTCATCATTGAAGAAGATAATTTCGAGGAAGGGTTAACCTCTGCACTTATTGCAGCAGGTATCGCAGCAGAAGACATTATCACTAGCCTTGATTATCAGAGTGGAGCTAGGGCGGTGGTGTCTCAAGCGGTGTAAAGTATATTTAGAATCATTTTTTAATAGCTGGACGCGATCGCATTTCTAATGAGACACTAATAGGTGAGGGTCGCGTGTATGGGGGTGGGTTGCATAAACTGGAATGAAACCCAAAAACCCGGTTTCTTTAAGCTATTTTATAATGAAAACAACGGACATAGATTAAAAAAATCTGTAAATACACATTGCTCGGAGGTTGTCATGCTGAGTATAGAATTAGATCAAGAAACGGAAGCGTATTTAGTAGAAATTTTGGGAAGGGAAAAAACTACCCGCGATGAATTGATTAAACGCTTGGTTAAAGAACGTTGGTTGAGTTTACAACCGCGCAAAACTATTGTCGAAAGGCGTGGGGGACATCCCGAACATCTGTTAGAAGATGCGCCGCCTGATTTATCAGAACGGGCCAATCGGAAAAAAGCAATTGCTAATTATTTACAGAAAAAATATCCTCTATTCGATCCGCAATGACTTATCATCCCGTAATTATTGTAGATAGTGGAATTCTAGTAGCTTACTACAGTGTCAAAGATCGCTATCATCAACAGGTGCGAGTCTTCTTTGAAAGATGTACAAGTAATCTAGTAACTACTGTTAGTTGTGCCACTGAGGTTATGTGGCTACTTGGTCAAGATTGGCGTACACAAAATGAGTTTCTTCGCGATCTGGCTACGGAACTTTATGAATGTATCCAATTGCTTCCTGAAGATTTTTCGCGCATTGCTGAACTGAATGAACGGTATGCAGATTTGCCGGGAGATTTTGCTGATTTGTCTCTAATTGCTATTTCTGAACGGCTGAATATTCCGGCTATTGCTACTTTGGATAGTGATTTTGATGTTTATCGACGTTATCGAAAGCAAGCTTTTGAACGGGTGTTTTTACCTGAAGATTGAATTATGTTGTATCCTAAACCTACTCTTGCCAAAGTGCTTTCAGGTAAGCCAGAATTGCTTAAACAGGTGTGGCAGGCGCTCGATCGCATTTCTGATGAGGTGCTGATGGGTGAGGGGCGCGTGTATGGGGGTGGATTGCATAAGCTGGAGCCGAGGGAATTGGGTAATGCTTTGGCTGAGAGGATTCTTGAGCTTTTACCCGACTCAGGAATTACTTACTTCATTAATAAACGATAGGTAGTTTTGTTTAACAAATTCTTTCAAACTTTCTGGAGGACGAGTACGGGGAGCAAAGATAACCATTGCATTTTTCACCCCACACTCTATTCGTTTTTTCTCCTTTGAAAGTCTTGGCAACAAACTTTTAATAGCTTCCCATATAGCTTCACACTGCTTTACAAAAAACCAAAAAACGTACTTGCCACGTACCATAGCCCGCGAACTGTCATGCCTACGAAATTCATTTTCTGCATCTGTAATCTTGTGGTATTCACAAAGATTACAACCAATTTGTTTAGCTGCTTCTTGCAGTAAAATATTTCGTTCAATAGGAAAAAGTTTTGCTTGAGAGAATGAGAATATCTTAGCAAGCTCTAAATTATTCAAATTTGGCTTATAACCTAATCGTTTCCACAGTAGGATCTGCCCCATCAGGGGCATAATCGCTTCAAAAAATATATTCTCATTCTCCCGAAGAATCTGTTTTATAGATTCCTCCTCTTCTAGTCTCAGTTGTGTAATCTGATAAATGTCAGAAAGCACCTCAATAAGTATTTCGTCTTCTAAAATATAATTTTCTATCGAGTAACCATCTGTTATGTATATATTAGTTTCTAGCTGTTGTGGTGGATTTAGGAAATCTTGCAAGTCTCGATCGATGAAGAAGCAAATTCTATTCTTAGAGTAATCAATCCAGTTGAAACTTTGGAAAGAGCGTAATACCTTACCCTTATTTTCAGATTGAATTAATTTAATTGACCATTCTTTAGGTAGCTGAGTTTTTATTAAATACCTATAGAAAGCTGGATCATCTTTACCTTCAACAAATCCATAAACACACTGGTCATCTTTTTTATAAATCAATAGAAACTCATGATATGCCTCATCAACCTCTTTTAGGGCTTCACTGTGTACATCCAGCATTGAGGGCTTTATATTGGTCATAGCGATGCAAACTCCCCTAGAGAATGAGCGTAAGGTTTTAGCTCGTTATTATAGATAAAAGGTGAATGAGTAACGGCTACTAGACCTGCACAAAAATCTCCTTTTCGTATATCAACGAGGAATCGTTTTTGCCAAGGAACCGAGAGCGATAGTTCTGGTTCATCAATTAACACAAAGTAGCGTGACTGTCCTGAAAGGTATAGATGGCTAAATAATGAAACTATTTGCTTCTCTCCAGAGGATAAATCGCTTAGTTGAACTGGCTCTCCAGCATGATATTCAAACTTTGGGCGTATGTAAAACTTAAAAGAAGTGCTATCGTAGACGAACTCCTTATCCAAAATGTACTCTGAACAAATTTTGCAGAAAGTCGATATTTTCAACTCTTCAGCTTGCAATGATTTCTGGAAATCAAGAATTTTGAGAAAATAGTGACAAATAATTTGATCTCGCTCAGAGGGATTATCTTTTAATCGAGCATCTTGGATCTCTTTGAACCATTCGTCACGTTTTGGCTTATCTACAATAGACTCATTCACACGATCGAGAACAGCTTTAATTTCACTATCAGACAAATTGTCGAGTTGTTGTTGAATATCCTCCCTTCTGTACGCTGAAGATACTATATCACCAAAATGTCTAAGAGTTAATATATCAAGATTTTTGCTTTGAAATTCCTTTAATCTGTTACATTCTTCCTCTATAGAAACCTCAACGTCTTGCATACCAAACTCTACAAGTTCAATATAAGCTTGGTCACGCTTCGGTTTCGATGGTCGCATCTTTTGACGACGCAGATCATCAGGATCAAGCCAGTCAACTACGCTTGCAAGTTCTTGCTCAATTCGGCGGTATGTCGGTAAATAAATAACTTGAGCATCAATTTGCTTAATAATATCCTGTAGGGTTTGATTGACTTTTTCTGTAAATGTATTATCTTCGTCATCGAAAAAATTGAGTTGTTCGAGAAGATAACCGACTGGAATACCATACGACCTAGCAATTCTTTCAATACTTTCCTGTGTTCTGAGAGCTTCAGTAGATTCGCTGATTTCTATCAGAATTCTTTGCCGTAAAGAGGGAGATAATTTGCGTAAGGATCTCTTATTAATTTTGTCCATCCAAGCGCTAATATCAGAATGAGAGATTTCTATTTCTTTTCCATCTATAGTTAAAATAGCAGATTCAAAGCGAAAGAGACTTAGTGAGCGCCAACGCCCTGCTAAGAGATTGAATAATATGCGAAGGAAAGTAGTTTTGCCAGATCCATTTTCACCAACAAGAATCAAAGTGTTATCTCTGATCCGAGCATCAATAGATTTTTTGGTTTGGTATAGTCCCTTTATTTGTATTCTCTGAAGGTTTGCACTCATTTTAAAATTAATGCCTCTCTATCGTGTATAAAGTGCAAGCGTTCAATCCCTAAATTGACGCTTTTCGACAGGTTCCACCCATATAGTACAGAATCCCGATGTAGCTGGTTTTCCCGCCACTTCCAAAGTTACACCCAAACGCTTGACATCCTTTTTACATTCTAAATCAGTAAGACTATCGGAATTCCACCTCATCAAATTCCGAGCAAACTTCCCCTCAGCGCTAGTCGCCCACCGCAAAGCCTCCGCCTGCTCCTGAGTCAAATGAACCGCCTCCCCCGGCGCAAACCCTC
The DNA here is from genome assembly GCA_003542015.1 of Microcoleaceae cyanobacterium UBA9251. Classification (GTDB taxonomy): domain Bacteria; phylum Cyanobacteriota; class Cyanobacteriia; order Cyanobacteriales; family Microcoleaceae; genus Microcoleus. Next base: position 4,655 of record DPLL01000403.1, read on the forward strand.
CTTGCGACCAAAGTAAACCCATCCATCCCATCAAAGCACCAATACCCAACGTCGTCAACAGAATACCCGCCGCCACCACCAAAGAACCCGCAGAAGTCGCCACCTTCCTCAATTCCGTCTGACGCACCAGAGAATTCACAGCCTCAGCGATTTGTCCCTCTTGCTTCTCAACCGCCACCCGTTCGTAACTCGCCAAAGTCTTATTAATCCGCCCCACCCACCGATTGAACGCTAACTCAAAATCCTCCGGTTTCGGACTCTCTTGAATCAGCACTTCCAATCGGCCAGTAGCCAACAAAATCAAAAAAATCGGGTCAGTTGGCTCAATTTTCCCCTTAAAAGCCAACTCCAAAACCTTGCGCCTATACTCCTCAGATTGCCCATCTAAAGCAATATCCAGCAAAGATTTAGTATCAGCAGCACCATAACTCACGGCAACATCCCCGTAGTTTCAAACGCTTCGTAAGCTGACAACATAGATGAATACAGGACGATGCTACCGGATTCGATCTATAGCCTTTCTCAGAAAGATGAGGTACGACTGGGCATAGGGCATGGGGCATAGGGCATAGGGTTCCGTGGGCATACCTCACTTTTTTGAGAACCGCTATAAGAGAGCAATTGCAGCATAATTAAGAACGATAAACTAAAGAACGAACGTAAAAAGACACTGATCCAATTAAGTAAAAACTATTCACCAAAATCAACAATCCTTTCCCAATATAAGAGTTAACAAAACCAAAAACGCGGTAAGTTGACAGCAACACTAACAACATTTCCACCACAGAAACAATTGACCCGTAGTGATTCCTATCCCAATAAGAAATCGGACTGATAAAACGGTAATTGCTGAACGGAAAAAAGTGCCTGTGAGCATCATCATTATGCACCGGCAAATCTCCCAGAGAGTGCAGAATCATGCTCAAAAACAGAATTTGGATGCTTTGCCAGCCAAAGTAATAAGCAATTAGCCAGCCGATCGCAGCCAAAGGCATAGAATGAAATAAAGCCACAATATTCTGGACAAAAGGCTCATAATATGCTTCCGACCAGATTTTAGCTTCCGGCAGACGAGCAACGTATTTCGCCCAAAAGTAAAACATAAATATCGGGATGTCCGGCAAAATTCCGCCCATAACTATGAGCAAATTAAACTCAGAATGCTGAGCTCTACCGAGAATTGCCAGATTGATAATCGCGTGGCTGGGAGTCTTCATGATTGACGGTTAAAATGGTAAGTAAAAAAACTTAAATAAACCGAAGGGAAGCGATCGGGTTTCACCAATGGTAACTATATGGCAACTGCGATATAATTATAAGTTATTATAAGTTAGCTGGAGAAGACAGTAGATCATGGCAACAATAGACTTTATTGCGGATTATCAAGAAATAATTACCCAAGAGCTGTGCAGTTTAGGTCATCCTCCACAAGATGAAGAAGACCTCGATACCGTTTTGACAAGGTATCTCAATTTATTGCTAAGAAGACCACCAACTATTGTATGGACTGTTAACCAGTCTCAAGAATTGGAAAACAAAATTATTCCACAGGAAATTACATTAGGTTTGCAGCAGTTTATTGAGAAAGCTGAGTCTGGTCAAGATTTAACACCTCATCTCAGCACACAGAGCGATAATCCAGACTACCAAGACCTCATGTTTTACGACTGGGGAATATTACACTTCCATTTAGGTACTAATCCTCATCCAAGGCGTCAGGGATTTGTTGAACGAACAGACGATCTATTATTTGCTATTGCACCCTCCGATACGGCAACAATGTATTTAATCGATATCCATCCACACCGGGGAGGATTTACAAATCAAGACTTACTAAGAATTCTTGAAGAGAATTGGCCTGAAATTCTCGATCCCTACGAGCTAAAGGGCGTTACTGAGTTATCAGACAATGCTTCTGACAGTGATATTGATAGTCTTCGGAAAGGTAGTATGAATACTTTTATTCAAACTCCTGGCGGTCGCTTTTTGATGCCGATGGGATTGGGCATCACAGGTGCTGGAACTAGCGTCGTCATCAGAAAACAGGCAGATGACATAAGAACTTATGTTTGTAATCTTGAGAAATCGTTTATCCAGAAACAAGATACCATAGCAGCTCACTTTAACGGTAAATATGGCCAAAATTGGGATGAGCTGGAATTTCAAGTTAAATCATTTGAAGCACCAGTAAGAATAGAGGAGATAACAACAGGTGAAATGCTCGAAATCTAAACCTAAGACTGATGCGCTCGCCGCTGGTAGTGGCGGCATCGATTACACAACAAGAACCGCGAGCCTAACACTGGCTGGAAACGGAACGGAGCGATACTTTATGGATGTGCTTCACAGGTGCAATGCCGTCCGTTGAAGCCTAATGAAACAGCCCTACTTTTCGGCTCGTGCTGCGGTAAAACAATAGACATCTCCAAAAGTTGGAGATGTCTTAATTAAGGTAAAATACCCTAACTACAAGAAAGGTTGCAGTCGATCGATCAATTGCGCCGCTTGCACCACTCCCTCAATGCGATCGACCTCAGCGCCATTTTTGAACAACACCAAAGTCGGCAAAGCATGAATGCGATACTGTGAAGCCAACTGTTCGTACTTATCCGTGTCAATCTTGACCACCATCAGCTTATCCTTCGTTTGACCGCTGACTTGCTCCAAAATCGGCACCATCATCTGACAAGGCCCGCACCAAGTAGCAAAAAAATCTACCAACACCGGCAAGTCGGAGCTCGATAGTAACTCCTCAAAACTGCTGAACTGTTTTTGAACTGCCATAAGACAAAATAATTTTTTGGGTTCTGGCTCGATTTTAGTGCAAAATTCTGAGCGTACATTACAAGGACACAATTATGGAATTATTGCCAGAAACATTTCAGAGGTTGCGGGGTCAAGTTGCTGTCGTGACCGGTGCATCGCGGGGAATCGGCCGGGCTGTTGCTTTAGCGCTAGCCATAGAGGGTGCTAAAGTCGCCGTAAACTATGCCAGTTCCAGTGCTGCTGCTGATGCAGTGGTAGCAGAAATAGTCGCTGCTGGTGGCGAAGCTATGGCCCTTGCAGCAGATGTCTCAAAAACTGACCAAGTAGATTTACTCACCAGTAATGTCATGGAAAAATGGGGACGGATTGACATTTTGGTGAACAATGCCGGCATTACTCGCGATACTTTGCTACTGCGGATGAAGTTGGAAGATTGGCAAGCTGTGATTGATTTGAATCTCACTGGTGTATTTCTGTGTACGAAAGCTGCGAGTAAAGTCATGTTAAAACAGCGCAGCGGCCGAATTATTAATATTGCTTCGGTGGCTGGACAAATGGGAAATCCCGGACAAGCTAATTACAGTGCGGCGAAAGCTGGGGTAATTGGTTTTACGAAAACTGTCGCGAAGGAATTGTCTAGTCGTGGCATTACTGTTAATGCGGTTGCACCGGGTTTTATCACTACAGATATGACTAAGGATGTCAAATCTGATGAGATTTTGAAGTATATTCCCCTGGGGAGATATGGGGAACCGGAGGAAGTTGCGGGGATGGTGAAGTTTTTGGCGGCGGATGCGGCGGCGGCTTATATAACGGGGCAGGTTTTTAATGTGGATGGGGGGATGGTTATGGCTTAAGATTTGGGGTTTTTTTTAACCGCAGATGCACGCGGATTAACGCGGATATCTGCGGTTTAATTGTCAAGGGCGATCGCTATATTTTCTAGCACTTTCAAAGCCTGATGTTCCTAGTCAGGGAAATCATCGATCGACTCAGAAGAGCCTTAATTTTGTGCTCAGCCACCGCGCGCTACCGCCGCAGATGTGTGGGGAATGCGGGCACCCAGGGAAACTTCGAGAATTATATCGTCTTCGTCTATCTCGATCGTGCGATCGTCCAGCAGATAGTAAATGTGTGGCATCTGTGGCATCTCCAACCTAAATGGCACGAGCAATCTCGCCCAAATCTGTACTTTTATTGAGAACATGACATTATTCTTAATGGTTAGGCAATGTTGTGCGGTGTAAACCTTGCTTAGCAAGAGTTTCAGCTTTTTGTCCCTCTAAAAACCCGTGGATTTTCTTGGGATAGAATAGCAGCATCTTTGACAACATACTAAAACCTGTATAAACATGAGTTCATCAACAGCCCTACAAAACATCGAAAAACACATCCCCATCGTGGGAAATGTGCATACCAAAAGTCCGATCGCCTACCGAGCCACCCGCCTCGCAGTCAGTACAGTTAACGCCGTGCAAATGGCAGCAGCAGAGTCTTACATCAACGGATTAGAAGTCCCAGATTCAGTATTGCGATCGCTTTTTGATACCTGTATGCCCGTCTTTTTCAAGTATTTTCCCTCTCTGCTTGCACCCTACGAATGGGTACTAACAGAAACAGATCATACCGCCGAAGGGCCGCGGGATTTAATGAAAATTCAGTACGACTCCTCAAGCTATGCTGAATCCGATGTTAGGCGATGGAAAACTCATTTATCCTAAATACAGCATGGGATTGTGGGAAAAAGGAGCCACAAACCTCGAACAATCGCAGATACAAATGATTGATGATGTGATTGATAAGCTAGAGATTCAGGATGGCGACAATATTTTAGACTTTGGATGTGGTTGGGGCTGCGTTCCAAATTACATTCTTGCCAAATTCCCCAATGTCAAGTTTACGGGAATTAACTTGAGCCACTACCAATGCGAGTATATGCGTCACAAGATGCAAGATCCTGAAAGCTACCTTAGTTCAGGTCGATTTACTCTATATGAAGGAGATTTGAACGACGCCCAATTTGAGACTAAATTTGATAAGATTTTGTCGATCGGAGTTTTTTGTCATGTAGGTAATTTAACAAAAGCTTTCCAAAAGCTCGCCTCTTTCTTGAAGGATCAAGGCCGAGTTTTCATTCACATCATCACAGTTCGCACTCCCAACAATATATCCAGCGTTTTCACCCACCAATACATTTTTACCCACGGCAGTTTCTGGAAATACGATGCAGTTCCCAGCCACAATAAAGACCTCAAAACCATTGAAAAATGGTATCTCAATGGCTCGAATTACTCCAAAACCTTTGCTAATTGGCTGAAAAACTTTGACGATTCTCAGGCGACAGTCAAAGATTTAGACTACGGCATCGACTATGCCAAATTCCGCCGAATCTGGCGGTTTTATTTGATTTGGTTTGTTGCTAATTTCGCGAGTTGTGACGGCGAATATAACGGCAACGGCCAATATTTAATGGTTCATGCCTAATCGCTATAGCATCAGCATCTAGTTGGATAACTTACGCAGAACACTTCAAGGTAGGGTGCATGACAGCAATAAATATTCGAGCCACCGCGAAGTAATTATTGGCTGTCACGCACCTTACTTAAACCCTACTAGGATTTACGCACGGGTGTCTAGAAACCGGGTTTTTTAGCCAAAATATTGGCCCAAAACCCTCAATCTCCGTTAAAAACCCGGTTTCTTTAGCGCAACTAGACTAGAGAAACATTGTTTCCGCTTTGGTATCCAATCCATTGCCAATCGGGACCATATACGGGGCCATTATTGAATGTGTTGTATGGCTCTAACCTATATTTATTCAAACGTTGGTCCCATTTGTTGATGCTGTTTTTCATTTCTTCCAACTTTGCTCGATTTCTCTCAATCTGTGCCGTATATTGATTCTGGCGATCGATCGGGTTCAGTTGGGCATCAGTCGTGTTGGGATTCACGATCGTAGAAACATGGGGTAGCGTCGATTGTGAATTCGTAAGCATACCTGTTAAAGGATCTTTAAAAAACGAACCCAGCCAGCTTCTGGTATCGGCAACAAACCCATCGATTTGATTCAGAAAACTGTCTACCTCTGAATTGCCAGTTTGATGCCCTACCCCAACGTTGCCGGCAGTTGGAGTATTCGGGCTAGGAAAGCTGCCAGCAGGCGCAGTTACACTGGTGCCAGCCCCCGGCAAAATCCCCCAAGCCTCAGACAAAAGACTATACACCTCATCGAGATAGGTGTTTGCATTGTTTGCATTCGAGGCAGGAATTGCACCCGCAATTGTCCCGTAACTATATGGCGAATAAAGGTCAGATAGCAAACCAGTTGTCATTAAAGGGTTATAATCTAACCCCGCAGAAGGGTAACTGTTTGTGGTAAAATCTTGAAAGCCCAACATAATTTTGCCTCCTAATATTGGCTGTTGCCAGAGAAAAGGTTTGCATTCCCAATAATTGCGCTGTAAAAATTGGGATTAAAGAAAGTCTGTAGTTCCAGCATAATATCGCACAAACAAATAAGTATTTATATTTAAATGCTACACTCGTTTTATAAATAACTCGAACTCGTAATCTTTTTTTACAACCCATTAAGTAGTCACTTATCAAAACATTTTCTACTGTAAATAACCAATAAAAAAAATTATGTTTTATTGAATTATTGAAAGTTTTATTAATAATTGTAACGCTACTTAAGTAGCTCCACCTAAAAATTATAGCTGCTGCAAGGTAATTATTGGCTGTTACAGACCCTACTTAAACTGTCCTGCAAAAAATGCTTCGCTCCGCTATTGCTAGGGGTAAGGTGCAACCTAAGCACCCGAAATAGTCCTGGACGCACGGTTGCTCAAAAACCCGCTTTCTTGAGTCTAATAGCGTAAGTCCTGGGAAATATCGAGTGTGCGTCCAGGACTGTTCAACTTAAAGGTAGGGTGCGTCACCACAAGCAATCTTGGTTCTCCTGACTTTTCGGCGATCGTAAAAATAAAAATTCCCGTGGTGCGGGCTGGAGAACCCGCCTGAGCGAGACGCTCACACTACCGTTTCCACCACAAATCCAGGAGAGCCGAAATCTTTGAGCCGCAGTGAGGTAATTAATGGCTGTCACGCACCTTACTTAAACTAGAACTTGTGCATCTATTTTTGAAGAAAAGGGCAATTTACCGCTGTTTTCCCTAAATAATCAGTTAACGTAACTTCATCTTTGTAATGCCGAGGAGTTTTCATTAACAATTGCCAAGCTTCACCAGCATCCAGTAAATTCATCCGCCCAGGATAGTGAATTTGTATCAACTCTTGAACCAAAGGGTAATAGTCGGAGTTAAGACTAGGGAAAATATGATGCTCCGTGTGATAGGAAAAATTGAAATGCAACAGATCAACTATTTTGGGAACCCGTATTGAAAGACTATTGATCAGCGGGTCATTAACACTTGTCATCCGGCAAATCAGGTGATTTGTGTAGATATAAAACATTGCAACTGTATGACCGATTGCTAAGGGTAGCAAGTACCCAAGAACGATTTTTAGCGCATGAAACTCTAAATAGAATAAAATGCTAAAATGCAGGCATAAAACCGCAAACAACTCAAGAGCAATTTTCAATCTATCTTTCTGACTGACTGTGAATGCAGCGGGCACATAATCCACAATTTTATTATTAAACAATAGGCTCGACGAGAGGTGGCAAAATTGATGAAATAACCACGATGCTGGAAGTCCTACTATTAATAACCAAGATGGATTATCAATCGCTGGCGCAAAGAAATTATGAATCCATTTTCCCCAACTATTCGGCTGGTGGTAAAGGTAATTGCGATCCGGATCTTCTAGATAATTTGTTTGACTGTGATGTACAATGTTATGAACATATTTCCACTGAGTAGAAGGCATAAACATCATTGCAAACCCTAGAAAACTAATTATATGATAAGTCATACGAGACTTTTTATTGACGCTACCGTGCATGAAATCATGGGCGAAAAATCCCATAGTTACGATACTATTACCCATAATTAAAGCTAAAGGTAAATAAAGCCATAGAAGATAGATGGGCCACTGATCTAGACAATCGGCAATCCCCCAACCCAGTAGCAAAATGGCCATATTAATGAACAGTATAACCAACTTGCTAGAATCTGGTTCAAAGGCATCTGATGGCAGAAGTGGACGCAATTTCTTAGCGTATACCGATTGGTGAATTAGCGTTTCTTCGCCTAAAGTCGGCGTGGCAGTCTCGTCTAGAGTAGAGAGTGTTTTTTCGGATTTCATGTTGTCGCTCAGAGTATTCTAGTGTCACTTAAAATTGCTAATTTTAATCAGATCCGATTTTGAACTAGTTTAATATTTCGGATCAATTAGTCATTAGTTAGTAGTGCTGATTTCCTTGTTGATGCTTGACAAATCACTAATAATGACTAATTTAATTCTGGGAAAAATCTCACCATCTATCAGTAATAGCGTCAAAGCTGCCTGATTATTGATAAGGAGCTTGGCCTCGAAGCTGGCGCAGAGAATTTACACAGGTGGGACAATCGCACCCAAACGCAGCAACAGCAGCATCACTTTCTTCTTCAGTCATCGGAAATTCCAAAGTTGGCTGTGTATAGGCTACTTGAACAGTTTCTTTTACTTTGGTGAATCCTGCCCCATTGGAGCGCACGCAGCGCAAATGGGAACAAACCTGCCGTACCGCCGGTGCAGGGTTGCTGAGGTTTGGTTGGGACATCTCAGCAGCTTTGGCAGTATGGACACTCAGTAGTATTGAACTGAATATGCTGGGACTGGCAAGCAATGCGAGTTTAAGTTTTTTGTTCATGTTCAAGACTAAGGTTGTACAAAGATCTTACTATATCCGATCAAGAGAATTTTGTAAACAACTATTAAAGGCTGACGCATCGCTCATGCGATCGCAGTTTTCACTTGGGTTTAATCACCAATTTCCCATTCCCAATTTCCCATTCCCAATTTCCCATTCCCAATTTCCCATTCCCAATTTCCCATTCCCAATTTCCCCATTCCCAATTCCCAATTTCCCATTCCCGATTCCCNNCCCTGAACAATTTCTTTAATTGTAGTCAACGTATCTAAACCAATTAATCCTCGACGATAACCTTTTTGATTAGACATTCCCAAAAAGATCGCATCTCCCCGATTTTGATAGCGCCAAAACCGAGGGGAGGCATTAATAAAAGTAGAGGCACTGTTGACATCCAGAGCAAATTGGCGACTTTCTANNACTTTAAATGCTATGGTTTTGTTCAAATACGGTTGAGTCCACTCAGAGGTTTCAGCTAACTGCAATTCGGGAAAATCTGCAACGAGCTCGGCGTCTCCCCTAATTTGAAAGCCTTTTTCTTTTAAACTGTTCCACAGCCTAACTAAGGAAGAAGGCTTTTGGTTGCGATCGATCAGCACTTTCTCGATCGCATTCACCGGATC